>CALAMB010000141.1 GCA_937925645.1 uncultured Acidobacteriota bacterium | reverse complement strand
GGCCAGCGTGGCCGCCGGGCCGGTGGGGCGGGAGACAAGCGCCGCCACCGACGCCACCCTCAAGGCGGACATCTATTCCTATTCCCGCAGCAAGGGCCTGTTCGCCGGCATCTCGTTGGAAGGCGCAGGGATCACCGTGGACGACGACGCCAACACCGCCTACTATGGCAAGCTCCTCAACGGCAAGGTGCTTGTGAGTCGTCACAGCAAGCCGTATCCGGCCTCGGCCCAACCGCTGCTGGCGGTCCTGAAGCCGTACGCGGGCAAGAAATAACACCGCGCCGGCGGCCGGATCCGGCTGCCGGCGCGAGTGCGCGTCATCCCACAGCGAGGCGCTCATGAGCGAATCACGCCGCGGAAAGTCCCGGCCGTCGGAAATCGGCCGGCTGCGCGAGGAAAACCGCCAGTTGCAGGAGGAGCTGGCGCGCTCGGCGGAGCAGGTGCTGCGCCTCACCCAGCAGCTGGCGGCGGTGGAGGTGATCGTCCGCGAGCTGGCCGGCGGCCTCGACGCCATCGTCAGCGCCTGGAAGACGGGTGACGATGTCATCCCCCACCTGGACGCGCTCCAGAAGGTGATCGCCGGCACGCGGCGCAAGCCGAGCTGAGCGAATCCGGCGGCGATCCCCGACCCGCCGGTCCCGCCGCGCGGCGGCCCGCGGCCGAAAGGCGTTGCGCCGGCCGCCGCGCCCCCCTATAATCAATCCGGAACACACCCCGACCGACACCATCACCGCCGCCCGGCCGTCTCCGGGCGCGAGAAGGAGGCGACATGGACCGATACCGGATCAAGCCGGGGAAGCGGGTGCGGCTCGCCGACTGGGATCCCTCCGACAAGCGGGGCTTCAAGCACGGCAAGGCGGAAGCCGAGCAGCGGCTGGCCAAGCTGCGCGACGACCTGGTGGAGCTGCAGGAAGTGCTCTACGCCGAGGGGCGCCACCGCCTGCTCATCGTCCTCCAAGGCATGGACACCTCGGGCAAGGACGGCGTCATCCGCCGCATCTTCCAGGGGGTGAATCCCCAGGGGGTCCGCGTCGTGTCGTTCAAGACGCCCACGTCGGCGGAGCTGGCCCGCGACTACCTGTGGCGCGTCCACCAGCAGGTCCCGGGGCGGGGCGAGATCGTGATCTTCAACCGCAGCCACTACGAGGACGTGCTCATCGTGCGGGTCCACGGGCTGGTGCCCAAGCCGGTCTGGCGCCGGCGCTACGACCAGATCGCCGATTTCGAGCGGCTCCTGGCCGAGGAGGGGACCACCATCCTGAAGTTCTTCCTCCACATCAGCCTGGAGGAGCAGAAGGTCGGCTTCGAGGAGCGCCTCGCCGATCCCACCAAGATCTGGAAGTTCAACCCGAACGACCTGAAGGAGCGCGCCCGCTGGCCGGAGTACATGCGCGCCTACGAGGACGCGATCTCCCGGACATCCACCGACCACGCGCCCTGGTACGTGGTGCCGGCCGACCGGAAGTGGTTCCGCGACCTCCTCATCGCCGAGACCCTGGTGGGCACGCTGAAGAAACTGAAGATGAAGTATCCGCAACCCGACTTCGACCCGGCGACGATCCGCATCGACTGATGGGTCACACGCCGGAGGCGCTCGCCCGCCATCCCAATCCGCTGGCCGCGCACTACCGCCGCTTCCGCGTGGGGGAGCGGCTGCTGCTCACGGGCCATTCCCACCAGGCGTGGCCCGACTGCGGCTTCGCGGGGCAGCGCCAGGCCTGGCTCGACGCCGCCGAGTGGGTGGACGACAAGTGGACGCGCGCCTTCGAGCAGGCCGACGCGGTCCGGCGCGGCTTCGCCCGGCTGCTGGACGACCCCGGTGGCGACATCGCGCTCGGCGCCAGCACGCACGAACTCCTGCTCCGCTTTCTCTCCGCCCTGCCGCTGGCGCGTCGGCCGCGGCTGGTGACCACCGACGGCGAGTTCCACACCATCCGCCGCCAGCTCGACCGCCTGGCGGAGGAGGAGATCGAGGTGGTCCGGGTGCCCGCCGAGCCGGCCGACGCTGCGGCGGCGCGGCTGGCCGCCGCCGTCGACGACCGCACCGCGGCGGCGCTCGTCTCGTCGGTGTTCTTCGGCTCGGGCCGGATCGTGCCGGGGCTGGGGGTTCTCGCCGAGCGGTGCCGCCAAGTGGGCGCTGCGCTGCTCGTGGACGCCTATCACAGTTTGAACGTGGTCCCGTTCTCGGTGCGCGCCGAAGGGCTGGCGGACGCCTACGTCGTGGGCGGCGGCTACAAGTACTGCCAGCTCGGCGAAGGGAACTGCTTCCTGCGCCTGCCCCCCGGATGCCGCCTGCGGCCGGTGGTCACCGGCTGGTTCGCCGAGTTCGCCGCCCTGGACCGGGCGCCCGCCGGCGGCGTGGGCTACGGCGAAGGGGCGGCGCGCTTCGCCGGCTCCACCTACGATCCCGTGAGCCACTACCGCGCCGCGGCGGTGTTCGTTTTTTTCGAACGCGAGGGACTGACCCCGGCGCTGCTCCGAGCGGTGAGTCGACATCAGGTGGGCCTGCTCGCGGAGCGGTTCGACGCGCTGGCGCTGGATCCGGCGGTCATCGCCCGCGACCGCGCCGTGCCGCTCGAGGCCCTGGGCGGCTTCCTGGTGCTCCGCGCCCCGGCGGCCGCCGACATCTGCCGCCGCCTCAAGGCGGCCGGCGTCTGGACCGATTCCCGCGGCGACGCGCTGCGCCTGGGGCCCGCGCCGTACCTGAGTGACCGCCAGCTCGAGGCGGCGGTGGCGATCCTGGGCGAAGTGGTCCGTTCCGCCTCGTAATCGTAATCGTAATCGAGGCTCGAGACTCGTTCCTGATCATCGGACATCGGAAATCGGACTTCGGAAATCGAATAACGGACCTGGGTCCTGGGTTCTGGGACCTGGGTCCGGATCATTGATTCACCGACTCGCTGATTCGCCGCTGCTGCTGGGCCAGAGCATGATGCAGGTGATGTCCATGAGAAAAACCGCCACCCCGGCGCGCCACCAGGAAGCACTGTTTAGTTTCTCAAGCATTCTATCCGTGGTGCGCAAGAACCGCGGGTGCGGCTGTTCCAGAAATCCTTCATTCAGCGTTCAGTCTTCCCTCTGGCGGAGTGGACGGACGCAGGCCCGCGGATGAGGCTGCAGCCCATTCGTCGCGCCGGCGTCGCGCCGCCGCGGCTGACCGGTGGCGGTGGACCCCAGGCGGGAACCGCACTGGGCAGGTCCGGGCGGCGAAGCGCCAGACCCGGGCCATGGCCAGGAACAGGACGGGCGCGCCCGGCGTCAGCCAGTGGTGGCCGGGCATCTCGGACACGTCGCGGTACTTGAAGACCGGCATCACTCCTCCTCCAGATCGAACCGCCGCCGGAGGGCCAGGGCGTCGTCCCGGTCCCTGGGGCGGACGGTCTCCCGCTTCATGCGGTACAGCATGCGGGGCGTGGCGACGGTGACGGTGAGGTCCTCGAACGGAAGGCGTTGACTTTCGATGTCGCCGTACGCGAACGCCTCGCCAAGCCGGGTCAGGATGTCGAGGCTGAAGGCGCCGTCGGGCGGCACGTACTGAATGGCCGGGTATTCTCCCAAAAGGTCTTCGGTGGTGATCCCGTCGATGCACGGGTCGTGGAACACGCGGCGGAGGGCCGCTTTCAGGCGCTCCACGTTCTCCGCGTCCGGCTCGACGAACAAGTCCAGGTCCAGGGTGGCCCGGGGCAGCCCCAGGAGGTTGAGGGCCACTCCTCCGATGACCACGTATCGGACGCCCTCCCGCTCCAGCTCCCGCAGCACCGCCAGGGTCAGATCGTAGTCCACCAGTTCGCTCCGTTGTTGATCTCCATTCCTGGGCTCATTGTAACGCAAGCCGGTGGGTTTTTGAAGAAGCCAGCCGCTCAAACGACCGCATCCTTTGCGCCGGCCGGCGCTCACGGCGCCTGCGGCCGCGGCGGCCCGGGCCAGAGCATGATGCAGGCGTGGCCAGCCCTGCCTGATTCAGAGCCGGCTGTGGTTCGATTCATTGATGAATCGGTGAATTGGGGAATTGGTGAATGGGTGAATCGGTGAGTCGGTGAATCGGTGAATAGGTGAATGGATATTAGGATATGGGTTCTGCGACCCAGGTCCCAGAACCCAGGTCCCAGGTCCGATATCCGAAGTCCGATGTCCGATTTCCGATGTCCGTTGATCGGGAACGAGTCTCGAGCCTCGAGTCTCGAGCCTCGATTACGAATTACGATTACGATGACGATGACGATTACGAACGGAGCATCTCCCGGAGCGCGCGGTAGTCGGTCTTGCCGGTGCCGAGCAGCGGGATGGCCTCCAGGCGCACCACGCGCCGCACGTTGTGCAGCGGCGACAGCCCCGCGTCGCGGATGCACCGGTTGGCCGCCTCGCGGTCCACGTCCAGCGTGGTGAAGAGCACCAGCTCCGGGTTGGTGTCGACGGGGGTGCACTCCACCGCCAGCACCGGCTCGTCGGCCGCCGGCGCCAGCGCCCGGGCCAGCGCCTCCTCGACGGCGGGCAGCGAGATCATCTCGCCGCCCAGCTTGGCGAAGCGCTTGAGGCGGCCGCGGAACGCGAGCACGCCGTCGG
>CALAMB010000140.1 GCA_937925645.1 uncultured Acidobacteriota bacterium | reverse complement strand
TGCGCATCGACAGCCCCGGCGGCGACGGGATCGCCTCCGACCTGATGTGGCGGGAGCTGCGGATCACCGATCAGAAGAAACCGGTTGTCGCATCCATGTCCGACGTGGCCGCCTCCGGCGGCTATTACATCGGCATGGGCTGCCGCCGGATCGTCGCGGAACCCTCCACCATCACCGGCTCCATTGGCGTGGTTAACGCCAAGTTCAACATGAAGGGAATGTATGACTGGCTGCAGCTCCGGTTCGAGACGGTCAAGCGCGGTCAATGGGCCGATATGATGGATGACACGCGCGGCATGACGCCGGCCGAACGGGAACGTTTTGCGGCCATGACCCGCGGGTTCTACGACCGTTTTGTCCAGAAGGCGGCCGACAGCCGGAAGAAAAAATATGAGGAACTGGAGCCGTTCGCCCAGGGGCGCGTCTGGCTCGGCGCGGAAGCCATCCAGCACGGCCTGGTGGACGATCTCGGCGGCCTCGAAGAAGCCATCGCCATCGCCAAAAAAGAGGCGGGCATACCGGCCAACCGGGCCGTGCGAATCGTGGAGTACCCGGTGCCGAAGAAACTGTTCGAACAGATCATGGAATCCATGGCGGAGACACAACTGGCCCAGGTCCACCCCGGTCTGCGCCGGGATCTGGCGTTCCTCGGACGGTTCATCCTGCCGGGTCCCGGAGCCATGCTGGCGGTGATGCCTTTCGCACTGGACATCCATTGAGTCCGGGTCCCGGAGCGAGGCGGCCGGCGCCCGCACCCGCTTCCCGCCTGAACGGCAGGCCGGAAGTTGGCTGACGATTTCCGTAGAGCAGACGAGCACCACATGGCAGCCGCACGCATCCGGCGCTATTTTTGGCTGGCGGTGATTGTGATCGCCCAGACGGTGTCGGGCGCCATGGAGCGCCGGACGGCGCGGGTGGAGGTGTCGGCGCCCGCCGACATTGGGCTGTTGCAGGAATTGGGCTCGGACATCGACCGCGTGGACGGCCGCACCGTCCATGTCTATGTCAGCCGGGAGGAGTTTGAAAAGGCGGCGGCCCTGGGCTTGGCCATCACGTGGGCGCCCGACCCGGCCGCCGAACAATACCGGGCGCTCCAGGCGCAGGGCAAGCGGTCGGGCGATCCCCTGGAGGCGTACCACGATTATGACGAGCTGACCGCGGAGCTGCAAAACCTGGCGGCGAGCTATCCCAACATCTGCCGGCTGCTCTCGGCGGGCCGATCGGTTCAGAACCGGGAACTGTGGGTGCTGAAGATTTCCGATCATCCGGACGCCGATGAGGACGAGCCGGAATTCCGCTACGCCTCCACCATCCATGGGAACGAGCCCGTGGGCACCGAGATGCTTGTTTACCTCAGCCGATACCTCCTTGACAGGTACGGCACGGACGATACGGTCACCGGGCTGGTGGATGAGACGGAAATCTACATCCTCCCCATGCTCAATCCCGACGGCCATGCCGCCGGATCCCGGTACAACGCCAACGGTGTGGATTTGAACCGGAATTTTCCGGACCGGATCAGCGATCCGGATAACACGCCGAATGGCCGCGAGGCGGAAACGCAACACGTGATGATGTTTTTTGGCGAACGGCGGCCGGTGATGTCCGCCAATTTCCACGGCGGAGCCCTGGTGATGAATTATCCGTGGGACAGCGCCACGCTCCCCTCGGGCATGTACGCCGCCTGCCCCGACGACGACGTGTTCATCCACACGGCCGAGACGTACGCGGCGGCCAACCCGCCCATGTGGAACAGCCCGCTCTTCGAGCACGGCATCACCAACGGCAACGACTGGTACGCGCTGTTCGGGGGGCTTCAGGATTGGAGCTATAACTGGATGGGATGCATGGACCTGACGGGGGAGCTTGGCGACATCAAATGGCCGGATGCCGCCGCCCTGCCCGGGCTCTGGGAAGACAACCGGGACAGCCTGCTCGCCTACCTGGCGGAATGCCACCAGGGTGTCCGCGGCGTGGTGACGGATGCCGATACCGGCCAGCCCGTGGCGGCTGTCGTCACCGTGGCGGGTCGAAATATGCCGTTTTACACCGATCCCGACGTGGGCGACTTCCATCGCCGCCTCCTGCCCGGAACGTACCAGCTGGTGTTCGAAGCCGAGGGCTACCAGCCGACAACCGTGGACGGCATCGTGATCGGCGCGGGTCCGGCCACGCGCGTGAACGTGTCCATGACCGCCAGAGCGGAACTGGAATTCGGCGACGCGGAACTGGAGGAGCTCGACGGCAACGGCGACGCGTTTCTGGATCCGGGCGAGACCTGGGGATTGGCGCTCACCGTGCAAAATACGGGCGCGGCAACCGTTTACGATGTGACCGTCCTGCTCGCGGTGACCGACGGTCCGGCTGAGGTCCGTTGCGGGGAACTGGTGGTGGGCGAGCTGGCGCCCGGCGCCGTCGCCACAGTCTCCGCCCGCGATCTATGTTTTAAAATCAGCGGCGTGGCCTCGTGCGCGGCGGAACTCCTGCTGCAGGTGACGGCCGAAACCGATCGGGGCATGGTGACGGACACTTTCACGGCGGCACTGGGTGAAGAGTCGGTGGTGGCGGTCGACGGCGCCGATGTGCCGAAACCGATCCCGGACGGCGATCCCGCCGGCGTCGTCACCTGGCTCACAATCCCTGATCGGGAGGGCGTGGTGGCCGCCGTGACGGTTCAAGTGGAGATCACCCATCCATACGTCAGT
Source organism: uncultured Acidobacteriota bacterium (assembly GCA_937925645.1). GTDB lineage: Bacteria > Acidobacteriota > JAAYUB01 > JAAYUB01 > JAAYUB01 > JAAYUB01. The sequence continues at coordinate 12,809 of CALAMB010000140.1, read as the reverse complement.
GATCTCAGCTTGTTCCTGTTCGGCCCGGACGGGACGATCGTCGAGCTGTCCAGCGGGAACGGCGGGTCCGGCGACAATTACACCCACACAATTTTTGACCAGCACGCCAGCACCGCCATCACCGCCGGTCAGGCGCCATTCACCGGCGCCTATCGGCCCGAAGACTCGTTGGATATTTTGCGTGGTGTGACTGCCGCCGGCGACTGGGGCCTGGCGGCGGTGGACGGCAGGTTGCCGGATGCCGGAACGATCACGGGTTGGTCACTGGGCCTTTCGGTGCGGGTGTGCCGGCGGTATGCCACGGGTGACGTGGACGGCGACGGCTCGGCCACGGCCGCCGACCTGGCGTTGCTGTCGGGCTACCTGGCCGGCAACGTGTCCGCCGACGCGCTCGATCTGGTGGAGGGGGATCTGGACGGCAACGGCAATGTCTCGACCGTCGATCTCTATCTTTTGAAGCGCCGGTTCTGAGCGGAAGACTCCGGGGGGGGCAGTTGCTCGAGGAACCGGGCCAGATCGTCCGGCAGGGGGGCGCAGAATTCCATCTCCCGGTTCAGCCATGGGTTGAAGAAGCGCAACCGCCGGGCGTGCAGAAAGAAGCGGTCGGGCGGGGCGATGGTCCGAGCGGCGCCGCCCTGACGGATCCGGATGGGCCGGCTGCCGCCGTACAACGTGTCCCCGACGATGGGACGCCCTTGAGCCGACAAGTGGACGCGGATCTGGTGAGTGCGGCCGGTGTGCAGGACCACGCGCAGCAGCGTCAAGCCGGCGTAAACGGTTTCCACAAACCACTCCGTCCGGGATTCCCGTCCCCGTGGCGCGTGAACGGTCATCTTCATCCGGTGGACGGGATGGCGGCCGATGGGACGGTCGATGATTCCGTGCGGCGCGTTCATGGCGCCGTACACCAGCGCGACGTACTCCTTGTAGATTTCCCGCTTTTGGAACATCGCGGACAGCCGCTGCATGCTCTCCTCGGTCCGGGTGACCAGGAGCAGCCCGGAAGTTTCCTTGTCCAGCCGGTGGATAATGCCGGGCCGGAGGGATTCAGTGCCCGGCAGGCGGCCGAAATGATGGACCAGGGCATTGGCCAGCGTCCCGTCGGCCACGCCGGCGCCCGGGTGCACCACCAGTCCGGCGGGCTTGTTGATCACGATGAGCCGGTCGTCTTCGTACACGATCTCGAGGGGCAGCTCCTGGGCCTCGATCCGAAGCGGCTCGCGCGGCGTTAGCCGGAGAACCACCTTGTCGCCGGGCCGCAGCGCGTCGCTGGGCTTCACGGGCAGTCCGTTGACGGTGAGCTGGCCCTCCCGGATGGCCTTCTGCAACAGGGCGCGGCTGACGCCGTCCACGTGGAACAGGACCGCCCGGTCCACGCGCAACCCGGCGTCGTCAGGGCCGGCGGTGAATTTCTTAATGCGCTCCATGTGGCCTCCGGGATCCGGCCCAGGTACAAAACACGCCCAGCAGGATCAGGGCGGAGCCGGCCAGCAGGGAAGGCGATACGGCTTCGCGCAGGAACAGCCAGCCGGCGATCATCGCCACGACGGGGGTGATGAAGGTCATCATCGCCACCCGCGTGGTGTCCACCCGCTTGAGGAGCCAGTAATAGGCGATGAACGAGATGACCGTGCCGAACACCACCAGGTAGAGCGTGGCCAGCAAGCCCTCGGCGGTCCACCGGTCGGGCGTCCGCCGCTCCGCCAGCAGCCAGATGATCCACACCAGGATGTTGCCGTACAGCATGCTGAGACCGTTGAACATGACCAGCGGGACGGCGTTGCGCAGCAGCAGGCGCTTGCCCACGATGTTGCTGACGGCCGAGGCCAGGCTGGCGCCGAGGATCATCAGGATGCCGAGCGGAGAGTCGCCGCCGCCGCCCAGCTCCTGCCGGAACAGCACGTAAATGCCGGCGAAACCGAGTCCCACCCCGACGAGTTTCATGACGCCCAGCCGTTCGTCGGGCAGACCGACGTGGGCCAGAATGGCGATGTAAAACGGAAACGTGGCGAACACGATCGCCGTCAGCCCCGAGGAGATCCATTGTTCGCCGATGTAGACCAGCAGGTAACTGGCGCAGAAGGAAAACGCGCCGACGACGGCGATGCTGAGATGCGTGGCGCCGTTCCGGGGCACACCTTCACCGCGGAGCCGCGCCAGAAGGAGCAGCAGCGCGGCCGAGACGGCGAAGCGGATGGCAACGCCGAACACCGGCGGGATGGTGGCCAGGGACAGTTTGATGGCCAGCCAGGTGGTACCCCAAAACAGGCACAGCAGGAGGAATATTCCGACTTCCAGGCGGCTGGCGGAAATCTTTGTGGGCATAGGTGCGACCGAAGGGGGAACCGGATCAGACGCTCAGAATCTGATAGAAGAACAGCACGCCGATGACGATCAGGGCCAGGCCGCTGAGCCGGAGCATCCGGACCAGTTTGGCCCGGGTGGCCTCCGGCGGCCCCTGCCGGCGCCAGACGCCGAGCAGAACGCGCGGCACGACGATGAAATCCACCAGGCCGGCAATCAAAAAAACGTAGCTGATCAGTGTGTTTGTGGACATGCGCGTGTCGCGTCGCGGATGACGGATTGCCTGCGTGGCGGGACGGCTGCGACGCGCCTCTTGTATACCATATTCCCGCTGGCGGAAGCAAAGAATCTGCCCGGCGGAAAGCGGGGATGGCGCGCTCCCGGCGCGTCCGACGGTCGAAAGATTTTGCACTGGGCGGGAGCGTCCCATATAATAATGCGGAGCGATGATTCCCGGGTGCAGTCGGCCCGGGAACGCTATCGGGGGAGATCGTCAGACGGCGCGGCCAACCGGCTGTCGCCGCGTCAAAGGAGACACACCGTGCGCAAGATGCACCTGATTCTGCTGCTGCTCCTGAGCGGAGCCCTGTTGACGGGCGTCGTGGCCCAGACCCAAACCCGCAAAGTCAGCGTCGACGGATTGGTTTACGATCTGAAGCACCCGGATCCGGACCGGCGGGCGGAAGCGGCCCGGCTGCTCGGCGTCAACAAGCTGAACCAGGTGGTGCCGGCGCTCATGGAGGCGGCGGCGGACAGCCAGCCGGCGGTCCGCTTGGCGGTTCTGGAGGCGCTGGCGAAAATCCATGATCCCCGCGCGCTGCCCACTTACATCTCCATGATCGCGGATACCGAGACCGACATCCGCCGAAAGGCGATCGCTGCCCTGCTGGAAGTCTATGTGGTCGACGACAGCGGCTTTGTCGCCGGGACGAAGAAGGTGATCGAATTCCTCAACCCGTTCGACAGCGATTACAACACGCTGGTGGTGGAGCCGTACGTGCCCGTCTCGGCTGACGCGGTTCAGGCTTTGGCCCAGCGGCTCGAAGACCCGGAAGCGGGCGTGCGCAAGGCCGCCGTGATGGGCCTGGGCACTCTCCGTGGCCGGGCGGCGCTGCCGCAGATGAAGGACGTGCTATCCCGTGAACCCGAGAACGGGATCAAGATCGAATACTTCCGCTCGTTCTACAAGATCGGTGACCCGGACGCCTGCGGCCGGCTCGTGCCGTACGTGAACGATCCCGACAAGGCGGTGCACGATGAGGCGATCCTCACCAGCGGCCTGCTGCGCTGCAAGGAGTCGGTGGACGCCATCATGGACATCTACCAGATGGGTATCAAGGAGCGCGAGAAGGTGTTCGGCGTGATCCCCGCCTCCTCGTCCGATGACCTCCAGCTCAAATGTCTGCAGGCGCTGGCCCTGATCGGTGATGACCGGGCGGCCAAACTGTATCTGCCCGCGCTGCGCCACGACAAGGAGGATTTCCGGGTCGCCGCAGCGGAAGGGTTGGCCCGGTTGGCCGATCCCCGGTACGAACCGGCGCTGGTGGAGCGCTCAGCGGGCGCCAAGGGAAAGCGATACCAATTGGCGCTCGCCTACGCGTTCTACCGCCTGGGGCACAAGGAGCGGTTGCAGGACATGGTGCGTGAGCTGGGCGGCATGAAACACGGCGACCAGATGTTCGGCTATCTGGCGGAGCTGACCCCCGAACAGCTGGCCGACCTGTACCCGCACCTTCGCGCCAGCAAGGGCAAGACCCGCATCCGCATCCTCGAAGCCATCGGAGTGGCGGGGGCGGCGCAGAATTTGGCCGAAATCCAGTCGTACACCCACGACAGCGACGCCGACGTCGCGTCGGCGGCGATGGTGGCGGTCCGTCGGATCCAGGCGCGGCAAGGGATCTGACGGGCGCGGCAATCGGAGGAACGGAGCGCGCGCGTGGCCTATCGCGACCTGCATGAATTCATCACGGCGCTGGAGCGGGCGGGCCAGCTCCGGCGCGTCCGCGAGAGCGTGTCGCCGGTGCTGGAGATCACCGAGATCGCCGACCGGGTGGTCAAGGCCGGCGGCCCGGCGCTCCTGTTCGAAAATGTCCAGGGGTCGGAGATCCCGGTCCTGATCAACGCGTTCGGCACCCTGGAGCGGATGTGCCTGGCCTTGGGCGCACCCGACCTCGATGCCGTGGCGGCCCGCGTCCAGGATCTGCTCGAGTTCAAAAGCCCGGCATCGCTCGCGGACAAGATCCGGATGCTGCCCAAGCTGGCCGACCTGGCCGGCTTCTTCCCCAAGACCGTCCGGAGCGGGCCCTGCCAGGAGGTGATCCTCACCGAGGGATTTTCCCTGGCGGACCTGCCCGTGCTCCAGTGCTGGCCGGACGACGGCGGCCGTTTCGTCACGCTCCCACTGGTGTTCACGCGGGATCCGGCCACCGGCAAGCGCAATTGCGGCATGTACCGGCTGCAGCTTCACGACGCCGCCACCACCGGCATGCACTGGCAGATTCACAAAGGGGGCGCCCGCCACTATCGCGAGAGTCTCGGTGATGGCCGCCGCCTGGAGGTGGCCGTGGCGATCGGGGCCGATCCGGTGGTCACCTTCGCCGCCACGCTGCCCCTGCCCGAAGATTTCGATGAGATGATCTTCGCCGGATTCCTGCGCGGCGGCCCCGTGGAGATGGTTCCCTGCCGGACGGTGGACCTGGAAGTCCCGGCCACGGCGGAGATCGTGCTCGAGGGCTACGTCCAGCCCGGCGAGCTGCGGCGGGAAGGGCCGTTCGGGGACCACACCGGCTTCTACTCGCTGGCGGACGACTACCCGGTGTTCCACGTCCAATGCGTCACCCGGAAACGCCAGCCGATTTACCACACGACCATCGTCGGCCGGCCGCCCATGGAGGACTGCTGGATGGGGAAGGCCATCGAACGGATTCTCCTGCCGGTGATCCGCAAGCAGTTTCCGGAGATTGTGGACATCCACCTGCCGTTCGAGGGCGTGTTCCACAACCTGATCATCGTGGCCATCCGCAAGGCGTATCCGGGCCACGCGCGCAAGGTGATGCACGGCATCTGGGGGCTCGGCCAGGCGATGTTCTCCAAGTGCATCCTGGTGGTGGACGACACGGTCAACATCCAGGACCTAAGCGAAACGGCCTGGGCGGCCCTGAACCACATCGATCCGCAGCGGGACACGGAGTTCGTGCTGGGCCCCGTGGACAGCCTGGACCACGCGTCCCGCCTGCCCGATTTCGGATCGAAGATGGGGGTCGACGCGACCCGCAAATGGCCCGGCGAAGGCTTCACCCGGCCCTGGCCCGAGCCCGTCGCCATGAGCCCGGAGATCCGGGCCCTCGTCGACGGCAAGTGGGAGCGTTACTGGCGCTGATCCGCCGGCGCGCCCGCAACGGCCGGTCCCCACATGATTCATTGGAGGCGAACCATGACACGTCGCGCCCTGATTGCCTTCGTTCTGCTGACCATGACGCCCCTGGCGCTGGTGGCCCAGGAACCCACCGAGGGCAATCCGCCGAGTCTGGCCGAACTCATCGACAACCTCGCCAACGCGCAGCATCGTGGCAGCTTCTTCCGCGACCGATGCGTTTATTTTCAGCGGCTCTACGTGGAACGGTTCAAGGAGCGCACGCCGGAAGGCGCGTATGAGAATTCGTTCTACCAGCGGCTGTCGGTGGCGGAAGTGGGCGCGGACAAGAACCGGGAAGTCATCGCCCGGCTGGTGTCGGACACGGACGGCAAGCTCAAACCCAAGTCGGTTTCCGATTCCAGCCGGAACGTGTTCGGCGCGCCCCGCTTCCTCGAGCTGTTGTTCTTTCCCCTCTACCCGGAGCGGAAAGGCCTGTTTGAAATCACCGATCTGGGTGAGGCGGTGATCAACGACCGGAAATGCCGGATCTTGAGGATCTATCCCCACTCCGACGCGGAGCCGCTGGTGGAGGGCGTGTTTTACGTGGATCCGGCCACCGGCCATCCGGTCCGGCTGGTCGTTGACCGGCTGCACCACTTTGAGCTGCTGGATGACAACCTGGACGGACTGGTGGAACTACACGCCCAGGTGGAGTACCGGACCCTGCCGAACGGTATAACGATTCCCCAGGTCTGCCGGGCTGACGGCAATTCGCGCATCTCGCGGTACAAGGGGTTTTTCAAGATCGACTTTCTGGAATGGGGCTACCGGCCCAATCCGCTCTATCCCGACGTGGTGCCGTATTTCGAAAAAATGCCGGATTTCAAGGATCCGGCGCCGGCGGCCCTCCGGCCGACCGTCGCAGGCAAGCCGGACCCGGAACAACCATGAGGATCATCGCCGGCCGCCTCAAGGGGCGCCAGCTCTTCCTCCCGCCGGACCTGAGCATCCGGCCCACCATCGGCAAGCTGCGCGAGTGTTACTTCGACATCGTCCAGGACCGTCTCGGTGGCGTCAGGTTCCTCGATCTGTGCGCCGGGAGCGGCTCGGTGGGAATCGAGGCGCTCAGCCGCGGAGTCGCGGAAGTGGTGTTCGTCGAGGTGAGCGAGCGGTCGCTGAAGTACCTCCGCAAGAACCTGGCGCACTGCCGGATCGAGACCGGCGTGCGGGTGATCCGGGGGGACATCCTGGGGCAGATCCCCCGGCTGGCCCGGGACGGCGACCGGTTCGACCTGATCTACTTCGACCCGCCGTATTTCGAGGGGTTGTACGACAAGGCGCTGGCGGCCGTGGCCGGGTCGGGCCTGCTGGCCCCCGGCGGGCTGATGACGGTGAATCATTTTAAAAAGGTGGCTGTGCCGGTGGCGGCGGGCGCGCTGGCGCGAGTGCGGACCGTCCGGCACGGCGACTCGGCGCTCAGCTTTTATGCCTGGCAGGAACCGGCCGACGCGGGTTCATGACCGGAGGTATTCAAGCCCGGTCTTGCGGCGGGCCTTGCGCAAGGTGGGTCGGGCGATGGCGCGGGCCTTTTCGGCGCCCCGGGCGAGGATCTGCTCCACGGCGTCGCGCTGGGCGGCCAGTTCCAGCCGCCGCTCCCGGTACGGCGCGAAATACGTCCGGATCTTCTCGAACAGCATTTCCTTGGCTACCGCGTAGCCCATGCCGCCGGCCCGGTAGCGCCGGTCCAGATCGGCGAGTTCGTCCGGCGTCGCGAACAGCCGGTACAGGGCGAACACGGTGCACTGGTCGGGGTCTTTGGGCGCCTCCACCGGGGTGGGATCGGTGACGATGCTCATCACCTTCTTGCGCAGGATCTTCTCGTCGGCGAAGATTTCGATGGTGTTGCCGTACGATTTGCTCATCTTCTGGCCGTCCAGGCCGGGCACCACGGCGACTTCCGGATCAATGGCCGGTTCCGGCAGAACGAATGTGTCTCCGAACACGTTGTTGAACCGTTCGGCGATGTCGCGGGTGACCTCCACGTGCTGTTTCTGGTCCTTGCCCACGGGGATGATGTGGGATTGGTAAAGGAGGATATCGGCGGCCATCAGCACCGGGTAGGCGAACAGGCCATGGGTGGGAATCAGGCCGCGGGCGATCTTGTCCTTATAGGAGTGGCAGCGCTCCAGCAGGCCCATGGATGTGACGCAGGACAGGATCCACGTCAGCTCCACCACTTCGGGCACGTCCGATTGGACCCAGAAAATCGACTGCTCGGGATCCAGGCCGAGGGCGAGGAAGTCCATGGCGGCGTCCACGGTGCCCTGGCGCAGCGTCTTGCTGTCCTGAACCGTGGTGAGCGCGTGATAGTTGACGATGAAGCAGAACAGTTCGTTGTTGGTTTGGAATTCGATCATGCGCTTCATCATGGCGAAGTAATTGCCCAGGTGAAGCTGTCCTGACGGCTGGATCCCCGACAGGACCCGTCGGCGCGGTACCGTTGCCTCGGCCATGCGTGTTCCTCCGGCGCGAATTCAAGCCCCCAAGATAGGCAATTTCACGCCCGTTGTCAAAGCTTTCCCCGCCGGCTCCGCGAACGACGGTTGATCGGCCGGAACGGAGAAGGTACAATCGTACCAGTTGAATCAACGGACGGGTGAGAACATGGCGCGTCAGAACCCCGGGCAGGGATCGGTCGCCGCCTATGCCATCCGGCGGCTGGCTTTGGGCGTGGGCCTCATCGCCGCGGCCGCCGGGGTGTTGCTTGTCTCCGACTGGTCGAACCGGCAGCGGGTCCGCGGCCAAATCCCGCGCGTCGCCATCTTCCAGATTTCCAGCCGGCCCGGCGTGGATCTGAGCCGGGACGGCGTGCTGGCCGGACTGGCCGACGAAGGGTTTGTGAGCGGCCGGTCGCTGGCGGTGCAACTGTTCAATGCCGAAAACGACCTGCCCACCGCCGGTACGATCGCCCACGGCATCGTCCACGGCGGCTTCGATTTGGCGATCACCCTGACGACGCCCGCGCTGCAGGCGCTGGCGGCGGCCAACCGCGACGGCCGCGTCCCCCACGTGTTCGGCGTGGTCACGGATCCCGCCGGGGCGGGCGTCGGCATCGGGACCCGGAACGCGCTGGACCATCCCCCCCACCTGGCCGGTGTCGGTACTTTCCAACCGGTCCGCGAGATCTTCCGTCTGGCCAAGCGGATTCATCCCCGGCTGCGCGTTGTGGGAACGGTTTGGTGTCCGGCGGAAAAATGCTCCGAAGCCTGCACGCTGATCGCCCGGGAAATCGCCGCGGAACAGGGGCTCACCCTGCTGGAGGCGCCCGTGGACAACTCCGCCGGCGCCTACGAGGCGGCCGTATCGCTGACGGCCCGGGGCGCGGAAGCCCTCTGGGTCGGCGGAGACAATACCGTGGAAACCGCCATCGGCGAAATCGTCACCGCGGCGTCCCGTGCCCGCATCCCCGTGTTCGTCAACACCCCGGATCATGTGAAGGTGGGGGCGTTGTTCGGCCTCGGCGCCGACTACGCCGTGGTCGGACGCGCGGTGGGACGCCTGGCGGGCCGGGTGCTGAAGGGGCTGCCGCCGGCCGATGTGCCCATCGAGAACGTGGTGCCCCCGCAGCTCAGCGTGAACCGGACGGTTCTGGAGGCCTTGGGCGGAAACTGGCGGATTCCGTCCGACGTGATGGCCGCCGCGTCGATGATTGTCGACGAATCGGGGACGCGCGTCCAGCCGGATCCGGACCCAACCGTTTTGCGGGCGCTGCAGGGCTCCGAGAGCGTGAAAACGGATTCGTCGATCCACCGAACCGCGGTAGCCGTGGGCGGACGGTGCTGGCGGTTGCACCTGCTCAACTACAACGAATCGCCCATCGCGGCCGACTCGGAGAGCGGCCTGCGGGAGGAGTTTGGGCGGCTGGGCCTGGTGACGGGGCGCGACTACACCCTGCGTCGGCATTGCGCGCAAGGCGATCTGCCCACGTTGATCGCCCTGGTCGATGCGGCCGTGGCCGATGGGGCCGACCTGCTGCTCGCCCACTCCACGCCGACGCTGCAGACGTTGGTCAAGAAGGAGCGCCGCCTGCCCATCGTCTTCAGCGTGGTGGCCGATCCCGTGCGCGCGGGCGCGGGCCGCAGTTTCACTGACCACTTGCCCAACGTTACCGGGATCAGCACCCGATCCGATTACGAAGGCATGGCCCGGGTTATTCGGGAGTGCCTGCCGGCAGCCCGGCGGATCGGCACGCTGTTTGTGACGAACGAGGACAACTCCATCTACAACAAGGATGCATTTGAGGCGGAACTTCGTCGGCTGGGCATGACGCTGGTGCCGGCGGGCGTGTCGTCGGGCACCGAGGTGTTGGATGCGGCCCGATCGGTGGTGGATCGGAACGTGGACGCCCTCTGTCCGGTGACCAGCAACCTGCTGGAGATCGCCTTCGCCGGCGTGAGCCGGGTGGCCATGGAGTCGCGGACGCCGCTGTTCGCCTTCACGTCCACCCCGGTGGAGCAGGGTGCCGCCGCGGTGGGGGTGGCGCGGGACTACCGGCAGGCCGGGCGCGACATGGCCCGGCTGGCTGTCCGGGTCATGCGCGGGGAGCCGCCGGCCGGGATTCCCATCGAGCTGGTGAGCCGGACCCGGATTCTCGTGCACCTGCCGAATGCGTCCCGGTGCGGATTGGTCATTCCGCCCGCCCTGCTCCAGCGAGCCGATCAGGTGGTGAAGCGGTGATGGACATCCAACGCGTGCGTCATCCCGAAGGTCTTGAATTCCGGATCAGCGGCCGCTTTGATGCCTACCGTTCGGGCCAGCTCGAATCGGACCTGGACGAGGCGGTCCGCGCCGGCGAATACCACGTGCGGGTGGATCTGAGCGGCGTGGATTTCATCAGCTCGGCGGGCATCGGCCTGTTGGTCCGGTTCCATAACCGCCTGAAAGGCTGTGGCGGGACGTTTGGCGTCCGGGCGGCTTCGCAGCCGGTTGCCAATCTCCTGCAGATTAGCGGGTTGTGGGCGATGCTGGCCTCGGATTTTCCGGGCGGCGAAGGATCCGGCGATTCCGAAGCGCCGGCGGTGTCGCGATTCCGTTCGGTGGGCCCGCTGGCTTGCGAAATCCATGAGCCTGAAACATCCGGGCGTCTGACATGCCGGCGGGTGGGAGATCCGGAACGTCTGGCACAGGGGGGCTATGGCCCCGACGCGGCGGTGCGGCTGTCCCTGCCGACCGAAACCCTGGCTGTTGGGCTTGGCGCCTTCGGGCCCGGATACCCGGAGTGTCGTTCACGTTTCGGCGAATTTCTGGCTGCCGGGGGCGTGGCGGTCAGCCGCCCCACCGACGGTTCGGGTGTGCCCGACTTCATGGTCGCGCGCGGCGGCCTGGTGCCCGAAGTGGTGGCCCTCTACGCCCTGGTGGTCGATGGCGGGCTCGATCATTTCGTCCGGTTCCAGGCGGTGGGACCGGCCGGGGTGGCAACCCTCTCGGATGTGTTGGCCGCCGTGTTGAATATCCTGGGCGAGCCGGCGGCGGGCCTGGTGATGCTGGCCGAGACCGCCGGTCTGGTGGGGACGGCGTTGCGGCGGTCGCCGGTCAGCGATTCCGGGCTGGGGGATCCGTTTGAGTTTCCGGCTGTCCGCGACTGGCTGGCGTTCACGCCGGAGCGGGAACACGCGCGACATCTCACCCTGGTGGCGGGGGTGGCGGCGGCTGGAACGCCCGGTCCGCTGGCGGTGTTTCTCCGGCCGGCGGCGGAACCGGATATCCAGGCCCACAGCCACGCGGCGGTGTTCGGCTTCCGGGCGCTGCCCCGCGGCCGCCTCGATTTGGGGACTACCGTCCGGGAGCTGTGCGAGGAGGAACGCGTGCTCGATCTGCTCCATCTGGTCCGGGATCATCGCGAGATCGTCGGCGTCGGCGACAGCCTCTTCACGCGCGGCGTGATCTGGGCCGGTGCCCTGGCAGTCGATGCCGGAGGCGGCGCGCCATGAGCCTGCTCATCAGTGCGGCCACCACCGGGTTTTTCCTCGCCATGCTGGTGCTGGGCGTGTACGTCACGTTCCGGCTGTTCGATTTCTGCGACCTCACCACCGACGGTTCCTTCGCCCTGGGGGCGGCGGTGACCGCCATCCTCCTGACAGCGGATGTCCACCCGGTGTGGGCCACCCTGGCCGGCGCGGCCGCCGGCGCGGCCGCCGGTGCTTTGACCGGCCTGCTGCACACGCGGATGGGGATCCATGGCCTGCTCGCCGGCATCCTGGTCATGACCGCGCTGTACTCCGTCAACCTGCACATCATGGGCAAGAGTAACGTGCCACTGCTGTCGACCCCGACGCTGATCACCCTGTCCGAGGAGTTCGCCGCGCGCCGCCTGGGCGTGCCGGAGAACGTGATGCTGCTCGGCTGGACCGTCGCCCTGCGCGACGTGGCGGCGCTGGCGTTGGGCGCGGGCGTGGTGGCGGTGGCGCTCCTGCTCGCGTTCGTGTTCTTCCGCACCGACCTCGGTACAGCCATGCGGGCCACCGGTGACAATCCCGTCATGGTCCGGGCCCTGGGGGCGGACACCCGAAACATGCTGCTGGCCGGTGTGGCGATCGCCAACGGCCTGGTGGCGCTGTCCGGGGCGTTGCTGGCCCAGTATCAGGGATTCGCCGACGTCCAGATGGGGCTGGGCATGCTGGTCTGGGGCTTGGCCAGCGTGATCATCGGCGAGGCGCTGGTGCGGACACGCCGACTGGGTCTGGTGCTGGTCGGCGTGGTCATGGGATCCATCCTTTTCCGCCTGCTGGTGGCCATCGCCCTGCGGTGGGGACTGGAGCCCAACGACCTGAAGCTGATCACGGCGGTGTTCGTGCTGGGGGCGCTGTTCCTGCCCGGCCTGCTGGAGCGCCTGACCCGCCGGAAAGGGGCCGCCGGCCATGCTTAAAGCCACCGGGTTGACCAAGACGTTCAACGGCGGGACACCCAACGAGGTACGCGCGCTGGACGGCGTGAATCTCGGGTTTGACGACGGCGCCTTCGTTGTCGTGGTCGGGACGAACGGTTCGGGGAAAAGCACGCTGCTCGGCGCGCTGGCCGGCGAATTCCCCCTGGATGGCGGCCGAATCGAACTTGACGGGATCGACATCACGGGCTGGCCGGTTTACCGGCG
>CALAMB010000139.1 GCA_937925645.1 uncultured Acidobacteriota bacterium | reverse complement strand
GCGACGGCATCGCCACGGTGGACGCCGACGGCGTGGCCCTGGCGGCCATCCAGGCGCTCCACAGCCGGATCCAATCCCTCGAAACAGAAAACCGGGCCCTGGCGGCCCGTCTGGCGGCGCTGGAGGCACGCGGCGGCCGAGTCAACCCCGGCAGCGCATCCGCCGCCAAAGGAGAATGACATGAACACGCATCGACACGCGGTTGGGATCATCCTGGCCCTGGTGCTGGCGGCGACGGCACTGGCCGCTGCGCCCGGGAAGCCGAAGCCGGTTCGGGCCGACACGTACGCCATTGACTGGTGGACGGTGGCCGGTGGCGGAGGCGCCAGTTCCGGCGGGGACTACTTCCTGGAAGGCACCGCCGGCCAGCCGGTGGTGGGGATGTCCGCCGGCAGCGGTTACACGCTGTCCGGCGGCTTCTGGCAGCCGCTGGAGCAGACGCTGTACGCCGCTCACGTGGCCAGCACCGAGACCTGGTGGACGCGGCTCACCCTGCTCAACACCGGCGACGCGGACAACCCGATCACCCTGACGGCTTACAGCGCGGCCGGCGCCCAGGTGGAAGAGGTGGGCATCGCGTCGCTGCCGCCGGGGAATGTCTGGCAGGCGGATGTGGACACCGTCTTCGCCCCGGCGACGCTGGCCCAGGACCTCTGGGTGACCATCACCAGCGGCTCCAGCCTCACGGGCGTGCTGGAGTTCGGGACCCGCGACGGCCAGTCCATCGTGGTGATGCCCATGCTGGCGGCGTCCGCCGCGGATCTGGTCTACCCCTACGTGGCACTGACCTACGGCTGGTACACCGGCCTGGCGTTCATCAACACCGGCGATGCCGACGCCCACGTCACGGTCACCGCGTACAATGAGAACGGAAACATACTGGCCGTTCACAGCGAGACGCTCCCGCCGCGGAGCAAGTACGTCCGCCTCATCGACCAGGCGTTTCCGGAAGTGGCCGACCCGGGCCAGCTCCGCATGGTGCAGGCCGCGTCGGACCAGCCGCTCATCGGCTTCGAGCTGTTCGGGCACTTCGAATCGCCCGGCCTGGCCGGCCTGCCGGCGTTCACCGCCGCGGGGCCGCTCACCCGGGGGCCGGCCGCCGCACCGGCCAAGGGCGGCGGCGACGCGCCGCTGGCGGGCGAGCTGCACTACAACGAGATCATGCCCAACGACGGCTATTTCACCGGCGTGACCTTCTGCAACCTGGGCGTGGCCCCCGCCACGGTGCGCGCCGAGCTGTTCGATTGCGCGGGCGTCTCCCTGGCCGTGGCGAACTGGCCGGTGAATCCGTTCCAGCAGATCACCCGCGAGGTGTGGAACATCTTCGACGGAACGGTCCATGCCGACGCCGGCTACATGCAGGCCGGCGCCCCGGTGAATCTGCTGGGATTCGAGCTGTTCTTCAACCGGACCGGCCTGGCGGCCCAGTTCCGCTTCGACGGCATCCTGGCCGAAACGGCGGGGCGGACCCGCATGGTCTTCCCCATGATCCGCTGCGAGTCGGGCTGGATGACCCATGTGCGCCTCACCAATCGAGCCACGATCAACAACAGCTACCGCATCACCGGGTATTCGGCGGCGGGAGTCGCGAAGTGGAACTACGAAGGTTCGCTCACCCCGGGCGCGAAGCTCAGCGACAGTCTGGCCAAGCTGCTGGGGGCGGACTACAGCATCCTTGCCCCGGGGACCGTCTGGATGGAGGTGACGTGTAACCGGGACATGGCGGGCCATGTGGTCATCGAGTCGTTGACCCCGTCGCTGCTGGAGAGTTACAACGGCATGGCCTGGTGAAGTTGCGGCCGGGGGATCCGGCAGCCGCGCCGGTCCCCCCGCGTGTGCCGATGGGTCACGGACGGTCGGCATGAGCCTGTCGAGTCGGCGTAGCCCAACGGGTCGCCGGCTGCTGGGTCGGTTGGAAACGAGTCCCTTTCAAAGCGAAGCTCCCGGCCGGGCCGGGAGCTTCGTGCGGTTCAGTAAAAGTGGTTAGGCGCTCAGTTGAGGCACTTGGTGGGGTTGTTGCCCATGTTCCGGTCGTAGAGGACCGAGCGCACGCCGTAATCCGGGTAGAGGAAATAGGCGGTGGCCAGGCCGTTGGCCATGTCGTAAACCAGGTAGATCTGCCACGGCAGCCCGCGGGGCGACATCAGGTAGAGCACGCTGCCGCGGGTGCTGACGATCCCCTCGCCCTGGTACTGCCCGATGCCCTTGCCGGTGAGCACCCGATAGACGAAAAAGCCGGTCGCCGCGTCGACGCAGAGCATAGAGCGGCCGTGGTCGTCGGCGAAAACCAGGGTCTCCGGCGGCATGTAGTTGTAGAGGTAGGGCAGGCTGTTCTCCAGGATCTGGCCGGCATCCCAATCCCACGAATAAGCAACCTCCAGCGGTTGGGTGAAGGCGAGGATCACGCCGGAGCCGAGAGTATATTCCACCAGAGTCGGCTGACCGGTGCCCTGCTCTTCGGCGATGACCGTTGCACCCCAGGGCACATTGGTGAAATAGCCGTGACTGGCAAAATTGCCCCAGAATGGATTCGGTACACCCTGCACCGACGGATGGCACGGATCCACGGTCTGGTTATACGGGACATAGTTTGATTTATGAACTAGTCCACCCGGCAACGGCGCATTGAGATATCCCGCGTTCCACCCCGCGTCACTTGCGCTGAAGAACAGTGTGCCACCGGCGGCCACGTAGTCGGTGAACGTGGCCGTGTTCGCCGCGTAGTTGTCGTAGAAAGCCTGGGGCTGGTCGCTGGAAAAGATGATCAGGCCGAAGGCGCTGAAATCGAGCGTGCCGAATTCGGCCGAGGTGTGGACCGTGTAGGGCATCCCACCGGCCAGCAGCAGCTGTTCCATCACCGTCGTGCCCCAGGGGTCGGCGTCTTTGAACAGACAAACCGTGCCGCCCGTCGGCTGGCTGCCCGACGATTTGGAGATGGTCAGCTGCGGCGTGTATCCGGCCGGGGCCTGATCACTCCGGGATGCGGGCGCAGGGTTCTCCGATCCGTCCAGCTGTCGGATCACCAGGCCGGATGCCCCGCCGCCGAGCCGTTTTCCGGCCAGCAGCGCCGGCGCCGTCATCAGGGCCAATCCAACCACCAGCACCAGCAGAAGACGCAGTTTACTGGGCATAAAAACCTCCGTACAAACGATTTGAATGCATTTTCATGTGAGACCTCTGAAATACCCCACGTGCCTGGACTGAAAAGGACAGACACGTCCGCGTTCGAGAGAAATCAAGTCTCACCAGTATAATCAGGTGGCGGTGGCGAATCAAGCAGGTTGTGCAGGGCAGGGCGTCGTCCGGTCGGAGGGCCAACCGCGAATTTCAGTCGCAGCCTGTGGAACGGTGGCGCTGTCGTAAAGGTGCCAGCCTCTGTCACAAAAGGGAGGCGTTGTGTCGGGGGCATCGGAACATGGTGCCAGCCTCTGTCACAAAATGTTAATGGCATCAGGAGGCCGTAGCGTGGCGTTAAGTCCTAGGTGAGTGTCCGCATAAACTCTGAGGGTGCCAGGCTCTGTCACAAATTTGCCGTGATTTCCAGCCGCAGGTTATGGAACCGCGGCACTGTCGTGAAGGTGCCAGCCTCTGTCACAAATTTGCCGTGATTTTCAGCCGAAGGTTATGGAACCGCGGCGCTGACGTGAAGGTGCCAGCCTCTGTCACAAAACGGCGAGGGCCATCGTGTCGGGACCCAGAGACCCCGGTGCTGCCTGTGTCACACTTCACTGTAATAGACAGCCATGGTGCGACAGTCATGGTGCCAGGCTCTGTCACAAAACGAACCGGATTATTGAAATGGGACAGCGCAACAAGGTGCCAGGCTATGTCACGACGCCAGGGATCAGGATCAGGCTGGTGTCAACGCGGGAAGAAGCCAAGGTGTTGGAGTTCTCCCGTCACAATTCGAGACATCAGGATCAGGCAGGTGCCGGCGGGGGCGGAGGCGGCGCCGCGTTCCGTCGCGCCTGCAAGAGAAATGGCAATGCCCCCATTATTTGGACATTCGATGTGTTAGACCGGACAATGCGGAATCAGCGAAATCAGCGGAATTGGGGAAATCGGTGAAATCAGCGGAATCGGTGAAATCGATAGTATCGGTGGAATCGGCAGAATTGTCGAAATAGGTGGAATCAGCGGCATCGGTGGAATCGGTGGAACTGGCGAAATCGGTAGAATCCGCAGCATCGGTGGAATCAGTGGAACTGGCGGTAGCGGTAGAAGCAACGACATCGCTGGAACAGGCCGAATTGGCGAAATCGGTGGAATCAAAGGCATCGGTGGAATCAGCGGCATCGGCGGAATCAGCGGATTCGGTGGAATTAGCGGTATCAGCAGCACCGACAGAGGCCTCACCTTGACACAGTGGCAGGCCTGCCGATATAATCGCCCGTCAACGCACCCGTAGCTCAACTGGATAGAGCATCGGTCTTCGGAACCGAGGGTTGGGGGTTCGAGCCCCTCCGGGTGCGCCA
>CALAMB010000138.1 GCA_937925645.1 uncultured Acidobacteriota bacterium | reverse complement strand
GCTCGCGCTGCTCGCGGCTGCGGGCCTCGCTGCGGCCGCGGGCACTGCGCCGGACAACCGGTCTAACGTCCAGCGGCGTTTCCAGGAAACACGGAAGCTGGCGCGGCACCGCGCCGACGCCCTGTTCGGCGTCTTCCGCGGCAAGCTCGCCGCCGAGGAGCGGGAGGCCATGGAGTTCCTGTACGCCTACATGCCCCTGGCCGACCTGGCCGACCACGACGGCGCCTTCTACCTCGCCGCCGTCCGCGCCAGCCTGCGGGCCCGCCGCGAGCTGCCGTGGGGGCCGCACATTCCGGAAGAGCTGTTCCGCCACTTCGTCCTGCCGCTGCGCGTCAACAACGAGACCCTCGACACGTTCCGACAGGACATGTACCCGGACATAAAAACCCGCGTCGCCGGGCTCACCCTGCGGCAAGCGGTGATCGAGATCAACCACTGGTGCCACGAACGGGTGGTCTATCAGGGCACCGACGCGCGCACTAGCTCGCCGCTGGCGACCATCCGCACCGCCTACGGCCGTTGCGGCGAGGAGTCGGTGCTCGCGGTCGCGGCGCTCCGGGCCGCCGGCATCCCCGCCCGCCAGTGCTACACGCCACGCTGGGCCCACACCGACGACAACCACGCCTGGGTGGAGGCGTGGGTGGACGGCGCCTGGCACTACCTGGGCGCCTGCGAGCCCGAGCCGGATCTGGACCTGGCGTGGTTCCGCGAACCGGTGCGCCGGGCGATGCTCGTGCACACCCGCGTGTACGGCGCCTACGCCGGACCGGAACCCGTGCTGGAGCGCCCGCCGCTGGGCCCGGTGCTGAACCTCACCGCCGGCTACGCCCCGCTGCGCGAGGCGCGGGTGCGGGTGGTGGACGCCGCCGGCCGGCCGGTGGCCGGGGCGGAGGTGACGTTCCGGCTCTACAACTACGCGGAGTTCTATCCCCTGGCGACCTTCACCACCGGGCCCGATGGCCGCGCCGCCCTGGCGTGCGGCCGGGGCAGCGTGCTGGTCTGGGCCCGGAAGGACGGCCGCTGCGGCTGGGCGGCGGCGGCGCCCGATCTCGACGGCGAACTCACGGTGCCGCTCGCGGACCCGCCCGCGGCGCTCGTCACGGACCTCGACGTGCAGGCGCCGCCCGCCCCGCCGCCCCTGCCCGTCCCCACCGCAGGCCAGGCGGAAAACGCCCGACGACTGAAGGCGAACGACGCCCGCCGGGCCGGCCACATCGCGACCTTCATGACCGAGCCGGCCGCCCGCGCGCTCGCCGCCGCCACCGGCCAGGAATCGGACGCCGTGTGGCGGATCGTCGCGGCCAGCCGGGGCAACTGGCGCGCCATCGAAACGTTCCTGCGTCGCTGCCCGGTGGAGCAGCGCGCGTGGGCGCTGCCGTTGCTGGGCACCCTGTCCCACAAGGACCTTCGGGACGCGCCGGCGGACGTGTTGCTGGCGCATCTGGCCGCCGCCCTCGCCCGGCCCCATCCCCTCATGACGGCGGACCGCGAGCTGTTCGTCCAGGCCGTGCTCGCGCCGCGGATCGACACCGAGACGCTGGTGGCCTGGCGCGAGCCGCTGCGCCGGGCGGTCCCCGCCGCCGTCGCCCGGAAGGCGCGACAGGATCCCCTGGCGCTCTGGCAATGGCTGCAGCGACGCGTCGTCCATCGCGAGGACCGGAGTCCCTACCGCCTCCCCATCACACCGCGGGGTGTCCTGGCGCTGCGCGCGGCCGACCGGTGGTCAGGCGACATCTGCCTCGTGGCGCTGGCGCGCAGTCTCGGCATCCCCGCCCGGCTGCATCCCGCGCTCCGCACGCCCGAAATCCACCTGGACGGGCGCTGGCAGCCGGCCGTGCCGCCGCCCCCCGCCGAACCCGCCCCCGCCCCCGGCCGCCTGAAACTGAAGACGGACGGGACCGCCGGCCAGGCACGGTATTTCACCCACTTCACCCTGGCCCGCCTGTTGAAGGGTCTGCCGGAAACCCTTGAATACCCCGAGGGACAGCCCGCGGCCGAGTTCGGCGCCGCGGAGCTGCCCGGCGGCGATTACCTGCTGGTTACGGGCAACCGCCAGCACGACGGCTCGGTGCTGGCCCGGCTGGCCTTCTTCCCCCTCCCCGCCGGTGGCGCCGCAGAGGTGCCGCTGGTGCTCCGGCAGCTCGCCGGTCCGCCGCGCGTGTTGGGACGGCTGCCCGGCGACGCCGCGCTGTCCGGACTTGACGGCAGCCCGCTGACGCTGGCGTCCAAACCGGGCGATCGCGGATTCGTCGTGGCGTGGCTGGCTCCGGGGACGGAGCCCACCCGCCACGTGCTGGCGGAGCTGGCGGACCGGCGCGCGGCGCTGGAGGCGTGGGGCGGCCGGATCCTGCTCTGCCTCCCGGCGGACCAGCCGGTCCCGCCGGGCGACGGCCTGCCCACCACCGTGGTCTGGGTCCGCGATCCGGACGAAGCGCTGCTCGCGGCGGTACGCGCCGGCTTGGGCGCCACGCTCCCGCTTCGGCCGGTGGTGCTCGTGGTCACGGCGGCAGGGGATATCGTCCACGCCTCCGAAGGGTACGTCATCGGGACCGCCGACCGGATTTTAGAGATCGGTGAATCGGTGAATCGGTGAATCGGTGAATCGGTGAATGCGTTTATTGGTTATTGCTGATTACTTATATATTATTGGCTATTTGGAATTGATTCGGATGGTGCTGAATCAACACCCCGTGTTCCAAGTCCTAGGCCCCGGGACCCAGGACCTAGGACCCAGAACCCAGGTCCCAGATCCGAAATCCGAATTCCGATTTCCGATGTCCGAACCGAGGTAATGGAATGACCCAACGATACGGCTGCGGCGAAGACCAATTGGCGCACTACACGGCCCACCGGATCGACGGACCCATCGCCATCGACGGCAACCTGGACAAGGAACCGTGGCGGAACGCGGCGCGATCCCCCCGCTTTGTGGACCTGGTCACCGGCGCGCCGGCGTTGCTGGACACCCGGATGGCCGCGCTCTGGGACGATGCCTGCCTCTACGTGGGCTTCTGGATCGAGGAGCCGCGCGTCCAGGCCCGGCTCACAGAGCGGGACTCCTTCGTCTGGACCGAGAACGACGTGGAGGTGTTCATCGGCGGCGACGACTGTTACTACGAGTTCCAGATCAACGCGCTGGGGACCGTTTACGAGGTGTTCTACATCTGGCAGGAGGCGTACCGCCGGAGCGAACGCTTCCGCGGGCGCCCCGAGTTCGACCTGGCCGCCCGCTCCGTGGACGTGCTGGGCGGCTTCCAGGACGCCAGCCGCTGCGGCCGCCACCCGCGCGGCCGACGGTGGGCGTTCATGGACTGGGATTTCCCCGGCCTGCGCTCGGCGGTCCGGGTGGACGGCACCCTCAACGACGACACCGACGTGGACCGCGGCTGGACCGCGGAGATCGCCTTCCCCTGGACGGGCATGGAGGCGCTCTTCGCGGGACGCGCATGGCCGCCCCGCGAGGGGGACGTCCTGCGGCTGGATTTCTCCCGCTTCGAGCACGTGGACGCCGGCGGCCGCCGGCTTTCGCCTAGCCTCGGCTGGGCGCTGAATCCCCACGGCGTGTACGACTCCCACATCCCCGAGTGCTTCAGATCGGAAGAGCACACGTCTGAACTCCAGTCACGTCAGTCAATC
>CALAMB010000137.1 GCA_937925645.1 uncultured Acidobacteriota bacterium | reverse complement strand
GGCTTGAGCGATTCGCTCGTGCAATGTCGCGGCGAGCACGTATCGAAATCCCGCCCCTTCCTGCCGAGTTTCACGGCGCCCGTCCGGCGGACGGGCGCTACTGCTAAGCCGGGCCCGCCGGGCCGTGCCGGTTCCATATGTAGACTTCGTCCGCCGGGCGTAACCCGATAAAGAAATACATCCATGCAATTCGTTTGATACAGCGTGGAGGTACTTTAAGGAGCAGCGACCGAGAGATTTCAGAATCACGATACGATCCTCACGTCTTCTTCCATCCAGAACCATCGTCCGAATTTCTTTTTAAGCATGACTGTCGAGCAGCGGGAACAGAGCGGACAATAGTAATCAAAGGCGAGCAGCGCCTCAGTCCGTTCCCTGTTGAATCCCACACGGGAAAAAGCGAGATATCCGATAGATGCTTTAGGATGTTGAGAATAAAATCGTTCAGAGGCCAAATCATCGTGAATTAATCTATGATGTTCAGCAATCGACAATAGAAGGAATCGACGGCCGAGATCCAGAGGCGGCGTCAAACGATGGCTGATTTTGTTACGCTCAATAAAACTATGAACAGTGATCGACGATGGAACATGTTTCTTGAAAAACGACGCCTTGACTCTGGGCTGTGACGGCAAGGGACCGGCATCTGGACACAGGAGTATCTCGGTGTCTTCATTATCACGAAGGACATGGTGCTTGGGCATCTCCCGAACCGTCGCCTCAATCACCGCTTGCTCTTCGTCATTCTCATCTGACACATGTGAGCAGCCAGTCAGTCCTGAAAATAGAAAGAGTAAGAGACAGTTGAACATGATCATGGATACCCTGCAGGATCTCATGTTATGTCCCCGGATTGAGATCTTTCAACGCATCGTTTTAGCGTACATTGTGTTTGACACCAGAAATGCTGCATCGTTCCTTGAATGATAATAACTTGGCGGCTTTGCGCCTCTGCGAGATCGTAATTTAGTGCGTGGCTAACGGGATCTTGGCGGGCGGAAGTGGTCGAAGCCGGAGACGGGCAGGGGGCGGGGGCCGGCGGGGGTGAGGAGGCGCAGTTCGCCCGGGTGGCCGGTGACAATGCGGCCCACGCGGCGCAGCGGCGGCAGGCCGGCTTGCCGGCGGTAGGCGGACAACAAGGCGGACTCGCGCCGGGGCGCCACGGTGACGAGCAATTCGTAGTCTTCGCCGCCGCCCAGCACGTCCGCGACGGTGACAAGCTCGCCGTCGGTGCACGCGCGGACGAACGCCTCGTCGATTTCAGCTCCCACGCCGCTCATAATCGCGATCTGGCGGAGGTCCTTGGCGATGCCGTCGCTGGTGTCGATGCAGGCGGTGACGGCGCCACACGCGCGCAGAAACCGGCCCGCGGCCAGGCGCGGCTCCGGCCGGAGGTGTTTGGCCAGACACCGACGTTCCGGCGCGCGGGGCGGCACCGGCGTTCCGGCGGCGTCGCGGACGCCGCCGCGCGCGCCCACCCGCCAGCCCACCTCCAGCAGTCGCAGCCCGGCGGCGGAGTGGCCCGGCTCGCCAGTGATGTAGACGATGTCACCGGGACGGGCGCCGGAGCGGAGCAGGGCGCCGCCGGCGGGCGCCTCGCCGATCACCGTGGCGCAGAACAGGAAGCGGTCGGCGGCCGACAGGTCACCCCCCGCGAGCGGCGTCGCCGCCTCGCGGAGGATCGCCCGCAGGCCGCCCATGATCGCCTGGAATTCCGCCTGGCGGTTCGGCGGGAAGGCCGCCGCCAGGAAGAAGGCGACCGGCCGGGCGCCCATGGCGGCGATGTCGCTGAGGTTGGCGGCGCCCACCTTCCAGCCGAGGTCGGCCAGGGGAGTGGTGGCGAGGCGGAAGTGCCGGTCTTCCACCAGCAGGTCGGTGGTGACCACCAGCTCCGTGCCGGGCGCCGGGCGGCAGACGGCGCAGTCGTCGCCGATGCCGCGGCGCAGGAAGACCGGGACATCGTCGCCGCCGCCGGCGATCCAGCGGATAAGCGCCTCCTCGGAGAGCGGCTTCACGCGCGTTTCCCGCCGTGCTTGGTTTTGGGCGCGGCTTGCTTCGTCGCGTTCTGCAGGGCGTGTTTCAGGACGTCGCGCACGCCGTCGACGTAAATGAACTTCATCCCGGCGCGGGCGAACTCCGGCAGGTCCTCCACGTCCTTGCGGTTGGGGGCGGGGAGGATCACCTTGAAGATGTCGGCCCGCCGGGCGGCGAGGATCTTCTCCTTGACGCCGCCGATTGGGAGCACGTCTCCCCGGAGGGTGATCTCGCCGGTCATGGCCAGGTCGCGGCGCACCGGGTTGCCGGTGCAGACCGACACCAGGGCGGTGGCCATGGCCACGCCGGCCGACGGCCCGTCCTTGGGGATGGCCCCCTCGGGCACGTGGATGTGGATGTCCCGCTCCTCGAAGAAGGAGTCGGCGATGCCGAACTGGTCGGCGTAGGCGCGGGCGAAGCTGTGGGCGGCCTTGGCCGACTCCTGCATCACTTCGCCCAGCATGCCGGTGAGCATCAGGGTGCCTTTTCCCTTCATGGAAATGGCCTCCACGAACAGGACGTCGCCGCCGGTGGGCGTCCAGGCCAGGCCGGTGACGATGCCCGTGCGGTTTTCCTTGAGGAGCTTCTCACGCGGGATCCGCTCCGGCCCGAGGTACGTCGCCAGCACCCGCGGCGTGATCCGCACCTCCTTCCGCTTCCCTTCGGCCACCCGACGGGCCACCTTGCGGCAGATCCGGGCGATCTCCCGCTCCAGGTTGCGCAGGCCCGCCTCGCGGGTGTAACCGTTGATGATGGCGAGCAGGGCGGCGTCGGTGAACGCCAGATCGGTCTTTTTCAGCCCATGCTCCTTGAGCTGTTTCGGGATGAGGAAGCGGCGGGCGATGTGGAGCTTTTCCTGCTCGGAGTAGCCGCTGAGGTGAATGACCTCCATCCGGTCGAGGAAGGCAGGCTGGACCGTGTCCAGGATGTTGGCGGTGGTGATGAAGAGCACGTTGGACAAATCGAACGCGACCCCCAGGTAGTTGTCGCGAAACGAGAAATTTTGTTCGGGATCCAGCACCTCGAGGAGTGCCGACGACGGGTCGCCGCGGAAGTCGGCGCCGATCTTGTCCACCTCGTCCATCATGAACACCGGGTTGTTGGTGCCGGCCTGCTGGATTCCCTGAATGATCCGGCCGGGCATGGCGCCGACGTAGGTGCGCCGATGGCCGCGGATCTCGGCCTCGTCGTGGACGCCGCCCAGCGACAACCGGACGAACTGCCGCCCCAACGCCCGGGCGATGGAGCGCCCCAGCGACGTCTTGCCCACGCCCGGCGGCCCGACGAAGCACAGGATCGGGCCGCGGTTGCTCTCGGAGATCTTCCGTACGGCCAGGTGCTCGACGATGCGCTCCTTGATTTTTTCCAGGTCGTAGTGGTCCTGGTCCAGGATCTTCTGCGCCTTGTCCAGGTTCAGGTTGTCCTTGGTCTGCTTGCTCCACGGCAGGTTGACCACCCAGTCGAGCCAGGTGCGCATGGTGGCCGCCTCGGCGGACTCGGGATGCATCTTCTCGAGCCGGCCGATCTGACGGTCCACCTCCTCGAAGGCGTCGACGGGCATCTTGGCGGCGGTGGCCTTTTCGCGGTACTGCTTGATCTCCTGGGCGAACTCGTTCCCCTCGTTCAGCTCGTCCTGGATCGCCTTGAGCTGCTGGCGGAGGAAATACTCCTTCTGCGACTTGTCGATTTCGTCCTTGGCCTGGGAGTTGATCTGTTGCTGAACCTCCAGCAGCTCGATCTCCCGTTTGAGCAGCTCGTGCACCCGTTGCAGCCGCCGCACCGTGTGGATCTGCGCCAGCACGTCCTGGGCGACCTTCACCTTCAGGTCCAGGTTGGCGGCGACAATGTCGGCCAGCCGGCCCGGGTCGTCCAGGTTGGCGATGATCACCATGATCTCGGCGGCGATGTTCTTGCCGAGCTGGTTGGCCTGCTCCATGGCGCTCTTGATGTTGCGCACGAGCGCCTCGGCCTTGATGGTGGTGGCCTGCGCCTCGGGCTCCCGCAGGGCCTGGACCGACGCGGCGATGAACGGCCCGCTGAAGTCCATGCTCTCGATCTTGGCCCGCATGACCCCCTGGACGAGGATGCGCAAGCGGCCGTCGGGGAGCTTGAGCATCCGCATGATGATGCCCACGGTGCCCATCCGGTAAATGTCGTCGGCGCCGGGGTCCTCGTCCTGGGCGCTCTTCTGGGCCACCAGCAGGATCATCCGGTTCTGGGACAGGGCATAGTCCACCGCCGCGATGGAGTTGGGCCGGCTGACGTACAGGGGGACGATCATGAACGGGAACACCACGATGTCCCGGAGCGGCAGCACCGGCAGCACCTCGGGGATCTGGATCTGGCCGTCCGCCGGCTGTTCCTCGATACTCTCGGGGGCGTCCTGGATGTCCGGATTGTCCTGGTCCATGAGTCAGTGTTCTCCTTGGTGAGGTGGGGGCCTACGCCTCGCTCCGGCTGTGGACGGGGATCTCGTAGACGGTGCCGCGCTGCTCCGGGCGTTTGACCAGGGTGATGGTCAGGACGCCGTTCTCCAGCACCGCTTCGGATTTCTTCGGGTCGATCACCCACTGCAGCTCCAGCGTCTTCTGAAAAGGGCCGTAGCCGCGTTCCAGGCAGATGAAACGGATCTTCTCCTCGTCGGTGAACTGGGGTTCCCGCTTCACCCCGTTCACGGTGAGGATGTCATCGCGGAGGGTGACGCGGAGGTCGCCGGCCGCGACCCCGGCGACTTCCAGCCGGATGACGACGTGGGAGTCGGTCTCGCCCAGATCCAGGGGAGGGAACCACTGCTCGGCGCCGAGCGCCCCCGGACAGCCGGGCAAGAACAGGTCGGTCATGCTCAGGCCGGGATGCTTGCCGCGTTTCGGTTTGTTGCCCATACCCGCCTCACTAGCCCTTGGCGTCGAACAGCTCGCTGATCTCCTGCAGAAACTCCGACACGTCCTTGAACTCCCGGTAAACGGAGGCGAACCGGACATAGGCCACCTTGTCCAACTTGTGGATCTTGCGCATGAGCATCTGGCCGATCTCGGCGGTGGTGACTTCCTTTTCCGGATTCTCCTGGACGTATGTTTCGATCTCGTCGGCGATCCGCTCCAGGTCCGTCAGCGCTACCGGGCGCTTCTGGAAGGCCTTGAGCAGGCCGGTCATGATCTTGTTCCGGTCGAACTCCTCGCGCCGGCCGTCCTTTTTGGCGACCAGCAGCGGGCTTTCCATGATGCGTTCATAGGTGGTGAAGCGCTTGCCGCAGAACAGGCACTCGCGCCGGCGGCGGATGCTGGTCGCCTCCTTGCTCTCACGCGAGTCCACCACCTTGTCGCCACTCTGGTTGCAGTAGGGACACTTCATGCCGGTGACTCTCTCCTGTGGACCGGCCGGGGACTACTGGACGCCCAGCCGGAGGACGCCGATGTAGGGCAGGTTGCGGTACCGCTCCGCGTAGTCCAACCCGTAGCCGATGACGAACTCGTCGGGGATGTCGAAGCCCAGGTAATCGACGGTCACGTCGATGAGCCGCCGGGCCGGCTTGCTGAGCAGCGCGCAGATCCGGATGTCGGCCGGGTCCCGGTTGGCCAGCAGGTTCTTCAGGTAGTTGAGGGTGAGGCCGGTGTCGACGATGTCCTCGACGATGATCACGTGCTGGCCGGTCACTGACTCGTCGAGGTCCTTGATCAGCTTGACCTCGCCGGTGGACTTGGTGGAGTCGCCGTAGCTCGCCACCGCGATGAAATCCACCGCCAGCGGGATGTCCATGCGCCGGATCAGGTCGGAGTGGAAGGGCGTGGCGCCCTTGAGGATGCAGACCAGCAGCGGGTTCTTGCCGGCGTAGTCGCGGTTGAGTTGCGCGGCCATCTCGGCGATCCGCGTCTGGATGGTGTCCGCGTCAAGCAGGATCTCCTCCAGGTATTCGCCGGGGTATTCGGGGTAGATGGAATTCACGAGACCCTCCGGGAGCATCGGGTTGCTCTATTGTATCAGAGCGCACCGGGCGTTGGGTAGTCCGACCGGGTCATTCGGCCGGCGCGGCGAAGCGGTCGCGGAAGCGGCGCATCTCGACCAGCAGGGTGTCGGCCGGCGCGGGCAGGACCCGGCCCGGCGGCAGGCTCGCCAGGAAGATCCGCCCGTACGGCTTGGTCAGGAGGCGGCGGTCGCACACCACCACCAGCCCCCAGTCCGCGTGCGAGCGGATGAGGCGGCCGAACCCCTGCTTCAGCTTGATGACGGCCTGAGGGACGGTGTAGTCGAGGAAAGGCTGGCCGCCCGCAGCCCGAACCTGCTCCAGCCGCGCCTCGATGATGGGTTCGGTGGGGACGTGGAAAGGGAGTTTGGTGATGATGACGCACTGGAGCGCCTCGCCGCGCACGTCGACGCCTTCCCAGAAACTGTCGGTGGCGAAGAGCACGGCGCGGGGCTGGGACTTGAACGCTTCCAGGAGCTGGTGACGGTTGAGCTGGCCCTGTCGCAGGCAGGTGAAGCCGGCCTGGAGCAGGGGAAGGTCCAACAGCTGGTGCACCCGGCGGAGCAGGGAGTAAGAGGTGAACAGCACGAACGCGCGTCCGTCGGTCAGCGTCACGGTCGCCTGGACCAGCCGAGCCAGCCGTTCGGCGAAGGCGCCGGCGTCCGGGTCGGGCAGGTCCATGGGGATGCCCATCAGCACGCGACGGGGGAAGTCGAACGGCGAGTCGAGAATGGCGGCGTTCAGCCGCTCGGGCGCCATCGTGTCCAGGCCGGTGCGTCGCTTGATGAAATCGAAGTTGCGGTCGATCGCCAGGGTGGCCGACGTGAGGAGCACGGAACCGTAGGCGTCGAACACCAGCTCCCTGAGCCGGGGGGCGACGTCGAGGGGCGCCTGACAGAAGGCGATCAGGTAGTGGTCGCGGCGGCGGCGGAGCTCCAGCCAGCGGCAGGCGCCCGGCTGGCCATCACGGAAGGCGGCGAGCGCCAGCTGCAGCTCCTTGAGGCGCAGCAGCAGCGCCTCGACGTCGAGGAGCGGGCTCTGGATCTTCTCCAGCGTGTCGGGATCGAGAGCGTAGATCCGCTTGAGGAGTTCCTGAGCGGCCTCCTGAAACTGCTCGCCGGCCGCCAGCACCTCGGCGACCGCCGGCAGGACGGCCTCCAGCCAGAGCGGCGTCGCTTCCACAGCGGGCGAGATCCGCTTCTTGAACTCCGCGCCCGGCGCCAGGTTCAGCGCCTCGCGGGACTGGACGTTTTGGGCCATCGCCTCGAATGCCGCGGCCAGCCGCTCGCGGAAGGCGCGCCGGGCGTCGGTGAAGGGACCGGTGAGCTGGGCATGGACGCGCGCCACCGGCCGCTGGTTCTCCGGGTTCATCAGCGCGTAGAGCCGGCGGCCGATGGACGGGACCAGGCCCCGGTCGTCGGCCCGGTGGCTCTGCAGCCGGCCGAGACTGCGGTAGAACGAATACGGCGTCACCGTGGCGCCGAGGTAGGCGGTGGCGACGTTCTCCAGGTGGTGCGCCTCGTCCACGATGAGCTTGTGGAAGACGGGGAGCACGCCGCTCCGTCCGCCGGCGCCCTTGATGGCCAAATCGGCCATGAGCAAGTGGTGGTTGGTGACGATGAGCTGGGCTCGGGCGGCGTCGCGGCGGGCCTGGTAGAAGAAGCAGCGCGAGAAGAAGGAGCAGCGGGCGCGGTTGCAGCTGTCCGCCTCGCATTGGACGCTTTCCCAGACTTCCTCCGACGGTTCGAACGCGAGATCGCTGAGCGAGCCGTCGGCCGTCCGCTCCATCCATTCGAGCAGGAGCCGGAGTTCGGCGGCGGTGTCCTCGCGGGCCAGCAGGGCCGGCTCGCGCCGCGCGTCCTCGACCCGCCGGCGGCACAGGTAGTTGCCGCGCCCCTTCATGAGCACCGCGGCGAACTCCAGACCCAGCCCGGTCTGGAGAAACGGGATATCCTTGTGGATGAGCTGCTCCTGGAGGTTGATCGTGTTGGTGGACACCACGATCCGCTGGTGGTTGGCCAGGGCCCAGTGGACCGCCGGGATAAGGTAGGCGAGCGACTTGCCCACACCCGTCCCCGCCTCGATGAGCCCGATCTTGTCCTCATTGAGGACGCGGATCACCTCCCGGGCCATCCGGACCTGCTGGGGCCGCACCTCGAAGCCGGGGAGCCGCCCGGCCAGCCGCCCCTCCGCGCCGAACTGGGCCAGCAGCGGGTCGGCCTCGAGGGCGCGGACCTCGCGGGCGGCCATCGGCTCCACGACCACGCGGAGACGGCTGACGGTGTTGTCGACGATATAGGAGGCGACACCCGAGGCGCCGAGCTCACCGGCGAGGGTGATGTCGTTGGCCGAGGGCGTCAGGTCGCCGGACGGATGATTGTGGATGGCGACCATGCCGGGTTCCGCCGCCTCGAGAACCGCCGGAACGCTGTTGACGTTGCCCCGGGCCACCACGCGCAGCGTGGCCACCCGGTTGGCGCCGTCGAGCGTGGCGACGCAGAAAATCTCGTGACCGCCGTTCTCCTGGATCATCCGGCGGAGGGCGGCGGCGCTTTCGGGCGTGAAGTACGGCTCGATCGGCTGCATGGGTCGCGGGTCCTCTCGGGCGGCCGGTCCGCCGGGGGCTCGGGCGCCGGCGGCGGATCCGCGCTATTGTAACACCGCCGGGGCGGCGCCGGCACGACCAACGGCGACCTCGGGCATGGGGGTCGTTGACAACCGGCGGCATTCGGGTATACTCAAACCCAAGCCCGCCCGCGGGCCATCTTCCCGCCAGACCGACGAGTGAACGCATGGGCGCCGCCGATTGCCAGCCCCGCGACTATGTGCCCCGCCACCACCAGGCGCTGATGACCGACCTGTACCAGCTCACCATGGCCGCCGGATACTTCGTTCACGGCCTCAATCGACCGGCCAGCTTCGAACTCTTCGCCCGGCAGCTGGCGCCGAGCCGGTCATACCTCCTCTGTGCCGGCGCCGCCCAGGCACTGGCGTACCTCGAGACGCTGCGCTTCTCGGACGCGGAGATCGACTACCTGCGGCGCCACCCGTCGTTCGTCCACGTGCCGGCGGGTTTCTTTGCGTACCTCCGTGATTTTCACTTCACCGGTGAGGTGTGGGCCGTGCCGGAGGGGAGCCCGGTCTTCGCCGACGAGCCCATCTTCCAGGTAACCGCCCCCCTGATCGAGGCCCAGCTCGTGGAGACCTACCTTCTCGCCATGATCAATTTCCAGACCCTGATCGCCACCAAGGCGGCCCGCGTCGTGCAGGCGGCCCGCGGCCGGGCGGTGATCGACTTCGGCACGCGCCGCGCCCACGGCCCCGAAGCGGGCGTGCTGGCCGCGCGGGCGGCCTTCATCGGCGGCTGCGTGGGCACGTCCAACACGGCCGCCGGTCTCCACGCGGGCATCCCCACCTACGGTACCCAGGCGCACTCCTGGATCATGGCGTTTGACGATGAGGCCGAGAGCTTTCGTCGCTACGCCGAGGTGTTCCCCGACTCGGCGGTGCTGCTGATCGACACCTACGACGTGGCGGCCGGCGCGGCCCGCGCCGCCCGATTGGGACCGACCATCCGCGGCGTGCGCATCGACAGCGGCGACCTGCACGCGGAAAGCGTCCGGGTCCGCCGGATTCTGGACGAGCGGGGACTGGCCGCCACGAAGATCCTGGCCAGCTCCGACCTTAACGAATACATCATCGACGACCTGCTCCGCCGGGGCGCGCCCATCGACGCGTTTGGGGTGGGCACCGAGCTGGTTCTGTCGCCCGACGCGCCGTCCATCGGCGGCGTCTACAAGCTGGTGGCGATGACCGGCGCCGACGGCCGGAGCCATCCCAAGGCCAAGTACAGCGCCAGCAAGGAGACGCTGCCCGGCCGGAAGCAGGTCTATCGGCATGGTACGGACGAAACGATCACCCACGACATCCTCGGGCTGCGGGACACGGACGACGCCGCCTTCCCGGGGAGCGAGCGCCTCCTGGTCCCGGTCATGGCGGCGGGCCGCCGGTTGGCGGAGCCGGAATCCCTGCCGACGATCCAGGATCGCGCCCGGGCCAGTCTGGCGCGGCTGCCGGAGACTTGTCGGAACCTGCGTCAGGTGGTCCGCTTCCCGGTCGCGCGCAGTCCCGCCCTGGAGCGTCTGCGGCAGGCGGTGCGATCCGAACACGCCGCCGGATCATCCAACGGGGCAGGAGGTGACACGCCATGA
>CALAMB010000136.1 GCA_937925645.1 uncultured Acidobacteriota bacterium | reverse complement strand
CTCCACGAGGCCGTCGGGCGACCAGGCGAACGCCGTCAGCCCGTCGCCCAGGCGCCGGATGGCCTGATGGTGGGAGCTGTTCACCCGGTAATCGCCCGGCGTAAATCCGTCGAGATACGGGACCGCGTCGGCCAGCCGGACGGCGTGGTGGCTCCACTCGCCCGGCGCCGGGCGGCGGTGATCCACGGCGTTGAAGCCGGCGGCGGCGAGGTCCTGGTGGAGACTGCCGCCGCAGAAGACGTTCAGCGCCTGGACACCGTAGCAAATGGCCAGCAGTGGCAGCCGCTCGCGCCGCGCCGCCTCCAGCAGGATCCGGTCGGTGGCGTCACGGAGCGGCTGCACCGGCCCCAGCTCCGGCGCGGGCGCCTCGTCGTACAGGGCGGGATCCACGTCGGAGTTGGAACCCGAGAGCAGAAGACCCTCCACGGCGCCGGCCAGGCGGTTCAGGTAGGCCGGATCGGGGATGAGGGGAACATAGACGGGATCGAGTCCCGAGGCGTGGAGCGCGGTGGCGTAATCGCGGCCGAGGTAGAGATCGTCCGAGCCCAGGTTCTGGCGCAGGGGAACGAGGACGCGCGGATGCGGCATGGCGGTCAGGCCGACCGGGCGCCGGCGGGGCGGGGGATCGGCTTGCGGTGGCGGCGGAACCACGGCACGCCCGTGCCGAAGCGCGTGGCCACGGTGATCCCGAGACTGAACACGAGCGCCGCCAGGCTCACCACCAGAGACAGGCCCGGCAGGAACTTGATCGCCGTCCAGAGCAGTGTCGCCGTCACGAGCGACGCCAGCGGCGACGGGGCGGTGCGGCGCAGCAGCCGCAGGAGCTTGTCCCCCGCCGCGTAGAAAAGGATCACCATGCCGAAGGCCCAGGCGGCGAACAGGCCCAGCAGCAGCAGCACCACAATGGGGATTCCGATGAAGATGACGGACAGCGCCAGCGCCACCATGAGCAGCACGGCGCCGCCGGCGATGGTGACCACGCCCAGCCCGGCGGTGTAGCCCGGGTCGGTCTTGAGGCGGGTGATGGCGAAGCTCACGTGGGCCGGGAACAGCTTGGCCAGGGTGATGGCGAGCAGAAACCAGAAGAGGAGGAAGAACACCCGCTTGGCGATGAAGCCGAAGTCGTACTGGACCGACAGCAGGTAGCCCGCCGGATTGGAGAACATGGCCTGGGCTTCCCCACCGAGGAACGGCATGGTGAAGATCTTCCCCTCGATCTGACACGACGGATCGACTTCGGACGTGCTGCCCACCAGGAACACCTTGCCTCGCACGCGGCCGCCGGCGGGAATGACGAGGCGGCCGCCCATCACCGCCACGTCGCCCTCGACCGTGCCGTTGACGGTGAGATCGGCGCCGGCGACGAAGACGCCGTTGGCGGCGGTGCCGTCGATGACCACGGGCGTCGAGAAGGAGACGACGATGTCCGGTGCGGTCTCGCCCGGCGGAACGGTGATGGGCTTTGGCGCGTCCGCGGCGCCGACGGCGGCGGCGAGCAGCAGGAGGGCGGCCAGCGTGAGGATGAGGCGGCGTACCGTCATCGGCGCCCAACCGCGACGGACTTCAGGGCGCGCGGACGGTGCTTCCAGTAGGTCCACCCGGCCGTCAGCCCGAACACCGCCAGGACGGCGACGAAGAGCCCGAGGCCCTGGGGCGAGAACAGGAGCAGCCGGCCCAGCGCCTCCAGGCCGAAGACGAATCCTTCCGCGAGGAACAACAGGATCGACAGCGCGATCCGGGTCAGGTGCAGCACGAGCAGGAATGTGTCCGCCAGCAGGCTGAAACTCTGGGTGAAGATCCGGTTCCACCACGGGAGCGACAGCAGCCCGTCCAGGTTCGGCGCGGCCTGTCCGGCCAGGTAGGAGAAGACGCCGGCAACCGTCAGCGTGATCGCGGCGGCGGCCACGAGGATCTTCTCCCGGGCCGTGGTCAGGAAGCGGTGGAACGGCGAGGGAAGTTCGGCCATGACCCGGGCGGTGAACTCGGCGGGCACCGCCACCTCGGAGGCGCGGATCAGCGTGAGCCGCACCAGCCGGTGTTCGCGCAGGAGCCGGCGGCACGCCGCGCAGCGGGCCAGGTGTTGCTCCGTGCGCAGCATCTCCGCCTCGGGGAGCTCCCGTTCGATATACAGGATGATGTTGAGTTCCGAACAGACCGGGTTCATAGGACCTTGCCCTCCAGTTTCTTGCGGATCAGCTCCCGCCC
>CALAMB010000135.1 GCA_937925645.1 uncultured Acidobacteriota bacterium | reverse complement strand
GGATCAGGTACTCGGCGCCCGCGTGGTACTCGTCGCCGTCCTCCCAGCCGAAGTACGCGTCGGCGTCGGGGCTGGCCGACTGGCGGAGCACGGCCAGGAACTGGTCGTTCAGGTCGGTGTACCGGATCCGGACGTAGTCGAAGTTGAACGCCCACTGGTCGGTGGGGGTGATGGAGATGCCGAAGCCGAGCCGGTCGGGCACGTCGATCTCGAACTCGGGGTAATCCTGTTGCAGTTCGATGTAGTTGCCGGAGGTACTGTCGAACACGTGGAGATTTTCATTGAACACCGTGTGGATCTTGTGGGTTTCGCCGTACCGGTACACGGCGCCGATGCTCACGTAGTCGTTGGGCTTGTACTGGACCCCGGCGACGAAGGAAACGGCCCAGCTGTCGTCGTTCGCGACCATGAAGCGGCCGATGGTGCTGCCGTCGTTGGTATCGACCTGAGGTTCGATCAGCGGTGGTGCCTGCGTCATGTCGGACAGGTCGGTGCCATCCAGGGTCAGGCGGGCGGCGCGCACGGAGAAGCCCACGGCGAACGTCTCGTGCAGCCGCTTGGCGACCGAGAAGCCGTAGTTGTCCAGGTTGAAATTCAAGCGTGAGGCCTGCCGGTTGGTCACCCAGGCGATTTGTGCGCCCGGCAGTTCGCCTGGAATGATAAACGCCGCGTTGTAGTAATTAGCCTCGAAGTTGGCCAGCTCCTGGCGGTAGAACGCGAACGCCCAGCTCTTGTACGGGTAGACGAAGCTCAGGAACGTGATGCTGTTCACGCTGTCCTCGAACTGCTGGTTGATCACGGCGTCGGCGGTGGCGTCCACCGCCCGGTCGGCGAAATACTTGAAGTAGCGGTACTCGCCGTGCAGGGTCGGCTTGGGGATGAAAATGAGGCCGGCGGGGTTGGTTTCCGATCCCGTGGCGTCGTTGCCCTGGGCGATGAAGGCGCCGCCCATGGCCGTGGCCCGGGCGCCCGGGTTGATGAAGTTGAAGCGGAAGGACGAGAGACTCGTGGGCAGCGCTTCGTCGGTGGATCCATGAGCCAGCGCCGGCGCGGCCAGGAGCATGGCGAGGGCCAGGCAGCCGGCTAACCGCAACGTGTTATGCATCACTCCTCCTGATGAGAAAGATTCATTCGATGGGCACGGCGGGGACCGCGCTCAAAAACGTGAGGTCGGTGTCGCCGAATAGCTGGAACACCATCAAATCGCGGTAGGTGGACGAGCACTCGATCACGAGGTATCCGCCGAAAATGTTGGTCAGCCCGGGCATCACCTGGTCCAGCATCGCGATCAGCCGGTGCTTCGACTGCACGGACACGACCTGCGAGTCGAGCAGCAGACCGTCCTGGTTGTAGGCGGACAGGTAGATCGTCTGGGGCAGGGGGTGCGGATTGACGATGGCGAGGCCGGTGAAGAACGGAATGCTGTCCAGGGTTCCGTTGGCGATGTGCCCCATGACGAAGCGGTTGTGCCGGGGCGCCTGCAGCGGCAGGACCGACTGGAAGGCCCCGTTCGTGGCGTCACCGAAGGTCACGCAGCCCACCACGCCGGTGAGCCCTTTCAGGTCAAGCTTGAGATACCCGGTGACCGCCCCGGTCAGCCCCATCATCGTGCCGACGTTGTAGACGACCTTGGAGCGGGCGCCGAGGTTGATGTGCGCGTAGCTGTCCACGATGTCGCCGTCGTCGTCGTACAGCGTGGCCGACACCATGGCGCCGGTGTCGGACGTGTTGACCAGCGTCAGCCAGGTCTCGTAGGCGAAGCCGCCGCCGAAATCGCCATGGGCGAGATGGCCGCTGTACAGCGTGCCCTGGTCCACGCCCACGGGGAAGGGTTGCAGCACCGAGACGGTTTGAGCGTCGCCGAAAATCTCGCCGGCGATGATCGCCAGGTCGGATTGAACCATGAGATAGTCCGTGTCGGCGATGCCGGGGAAAATGGCCGCCAGGTCCAGGGTGACCCGCCCCCGCTTGTTGAGCAGCACGGCGTGGCTGGCCTGCTGGACGCCGGCGGCATTGTGGCGGCGGACGGTGACATGCGCCTGGTTCTGATAGGGATTCTCCAGGTACACCTGGGTGTAGTGGCCTCCGGCGACATCCACCATCGGCAGGACGAACGCCGACATGGCGTCGGTGACGCTCTGGATCTTGCCGCCGTCCAGGTAGGTCATGTCGAGGCCGTTGTTCAGCAGCCAGATGCCGTACGTCTCGGGGCTGGTCAGGAAGGCGCGGACCCAGCGCGACGCGTTGGCGGTGTCGGGACCGAGCAGGTCGCCGAAGTACCGGGGAAACTGGGTGAGGGGGGCGACCGACTGGGTGGTGTACGACTTGACCGTGCCGGCGTCGTCGAAGAGCTCGAAATTGACCAGCGCGGATGCCGTCCCCAGATTCACCAGCGAGAACGAGATGTCCTTCGACCGCGGGAAATGGATGACGTTGAACCCCTGGCTGGCGATGGCCGCCACGCCGTCGCGGCTGCTGATGCCGCCCGCGGCCGTCCCGCCGGCGACGGACAGGATGCTGTCCTCGCTCATGACCACGCCGGTCACGGGATCGACGACCACGTCCGCCAGCGTGTCCAGGTTGTACGCGTGCGTCAGCGTCCCGGCGGCGTCGGAGACGCAGACGGCCAGCTTGGAGTAGTTGGCGAATCCCACGATGGCGTCCGCGCCATGCTGGGCGTCGATATTCTCGGCCATCACGGCGGACGGGTTGCTCGTGAAGAAGATCTTCTGCGCCGAGCCCGGAACGAACGTGCCGTCCGCCTGGGCTTTCCACAGCGAGATCGACTTGGTGCTGTTGTCCTTGTACGCCACCACCAGGTCGGTGCGGCCGTCGCGGTCGAAATCGCCCGCGTCGATATCCACCGGCGCCTTGCCGTTGGCGGCGTAATGCTGGCCGGTCAGGGCGCCGCCGCCGGTGTTCCGGAACACGGTGATCGAGTCGCCGCTCTGGTTGGCTGTGGCCACGTCGGGGGCGGTGTCGCCGTTGAAATCGCCGACGGCCATTCCCACGGGCTGGGCGCCGGTTGGATAGACCTGCTGGGAGCCGAAGTCCGAGCCGATGTACACGTTCAGCGTGTTGTTGGCCTGGTCGGTGACCAGGTAGTCGCTGGCGCCGTCCCCGTTCAGGTCGTGCAGGGCGGAGTCGCCCGGCACGGCCGCCGCCTTGAACGCGAAGACGGGGGCCGCGGTCTTGTCCGCTCGCGCTTTCTCACCGAAGATGTCCCACCAGTCATAAATATGGACCACGCCGTCGCTGTCGGTGATGAAAAAATCGAACCAGCTGTCGCCGTTGATGTCGGCCACGTCCACCCGGACGGGCTCGAAGTCGGGCAGGTACAGCCAGTCGAGAGTGCCGAATGTGCCGTCCGCCACGCCGAAACACCAGTAGAGCCGGCGGCGGTACTGGTCGACGGAACAGAAGTCATCGTAGCCGTCCTTGTTCAGGTCGGCCACGGCCGTGTCGGTCAGCTCCGTGCCCACGACGGACATGGCGGGCATCTCCATGGTCTCGAGCGTTGTGGCGTTGAACGCCATGAAGCTGGTGGGGTAGAAATAGGTCGGGGTAAACCCGCCCGTTTGATAGACGCTCGCGACCCAAAAAGAGAAATAGTCGATGTAAGGCGGGAAGTAGTGTTCGCGCAGATCGGCGACCAACAGGGTGGACTGTTGCCGGTGCCGGCCCGCCGCGCCCCAGTTGCTGTTGGCGTTCGGAGGCCAGACGCCGCCGCCCAGGGCGACGGTGAAGCCCCACAGCTTCTCTTCGAGGCCGGTCGGCCAGAACTCGGTGGTCTCGTTGAGCCGGATCCAGATTTCCGATTCGCCGGCGACGTAGCGGAACATCTGCACGGCGTCCGGTCCCGCGCCGGGTGCCGGGGCGTCGTCGTCCGGGACCCAGTCGCCGCCGACCCGCCGGAAGGGCACCACGGCCAGCGGGAACACCACCTCGCCGTCGCTCGGCAGCGGCGACGTGGTCTGCAGGTTGCCGGTGGCCAGCGTCTGGCTCAGCACCTCCGTGTAGGCTTTCGTGCCCTGGTTGATGTGGATCTGGATGATGACGGGGTTGTCGGGCGAGGCTTCGGGGTAGCACAGGGAATCCAGCAGGAAGGTGATCTGGGTGGACGGCAGGATCTGGGATGGCGAATTGATATACAGTTTCTGGTTTTCGCGGGTTTCGACCATGATTTGAGCGTATCCGCAACAAACCGCCGTGAATCCGACGCACACGGCGAGTGTCACGAGCAAAGTTCGAAATGGTCTCATATCCCCTCCAGGATGCGAATAATGGCTGGCGGATGTGCCGAAAACTGCTATAATTATAGCACGCTGTGGGAGAATTCAACACGCCATGACCCGGCTGCGGCTTTTTGTCATCATCGGTCTCGCCCTGGGGGCGATGTCCGCCCTCGGCCAGGCCCAGCTCGACCGGAAGTGGTACCTGAACTACCTCGACGGCGTGGAGCAGATCAAGAACGGCAACTACCAGAAAGGCATCGATTTCCTTGAAATTGCCATCGCCCAGAAGGGGAAGCCCGACCCCAACACAAAATTTTACGGCGTCATGCGGGGATCCTACATCCCCTATTTTTACCTCGGCGTGGCCTATCACAACATGGGCCAGTACGAGCTGGCCAAGCACAACTTCGAAAAATCCCTGACCCTCGGCGCGATCAAGGAACTGCCCGAGCTCAGCGACCTCAACCGCTCCCTCGCCGATATCAACGGCAAGCTCGCCCAGAAGACGCCCCCCACGGGACCGGCCACCCCGACGACGCCGACGGAGACGGACGCCGAACTGCGCGAGTTCCAGCGGGCGTCCGATCTCTACAACCAGGGCAAGCTGGCCGACGCCATCCCGCTGCTGGAGAAGATCAGGACCGGCGGCGGCCGCTACGCCGGCGACGCGGACCGGATCGTCCAGCGCATCCAGGCCGGCCAGGCGCTGGAGGCGGAGGTGCAGGGGCTGGCCCGGCAGGCCGACGAGGCCTTCCGCAAGAGCGACTGGGCGGCCGCCCTCGATCGCTACCAGGCCATCTACAAGAAGAAGCCCGATTTCCCGAACCTGCTGGAGCACATCGACCGCTGCCAGGCCCAC
>CALAMB010000134.1 GCA_937925645.1 uncultured Acidobacteriota bacterium | reverse complement strand
AAAAAGACTCTGTGTTCTCTGTACTACTATCTCCAGAATTCTTGAAATTTTAAAAAGATTTTCATGATCCTTGGTGTGGTTCGTGTGGTTCGTGGTTTAAATTCTTTGGGTTGCGGGTTATACCCGCGCTAGGTCTCTGTGGTGAAGATTGGCTGCCCGATGTCCACGTTCCGGGAACGAGCCTCGAGCCTCGAGCCTCGATTACGATCACGATCACGAATTACGAGCACGAACCCTCAGCCCTCAACCCTCAACTATTCTCGAACCCGCCAACGGCCCAGTGATGCAACTTTGACTTTCCCGCCCGACCGTACTACGATGAGACACTTTCGCCCGGAGGGGCCGCCCGGACATGAACGAACTGCGCAAGCTGATGGTCTATTTGAAGCCGTACCTGCCCCTGCTGGTGGTGTCGCTGGTGCTGCTGGCCCTGGTGAGCGCCCTCGAGGGCCTCATCATGATGCTCATCGAGCCCATCTTCAACTCGGTGCTGGCGCAGCACACGGCGCTGTCCGGCGCGGCGGCCAAGTTCCAGTTCCTGTACGACTGGTTCGACCTGCGCGGCCCCGACATCTACCTGAAGGTCGCCCTGGGCATCCTCGTCCTGACCTTCCTGAAGTGCGTCGGCCTCTACTTCGCCGACTACGCCACGATCTACACGGGCCAGAAGATCATCCAGCACGTGCGCAACGACCTGTTCGACCACGTCGTCCGGCAGTCCACCCTGTTCTTCTCGCGCCACTCCACCGGCAAGCTCACCAGCCGGATCGTCAATGACGTGGACAAGATCCAGGAGACGGTCTCGCGGTCGCTGGCCGACTTTGCCCGCCAGGTGCTCACCATGGTGGCGTTCGTCGTGCTGCTGTTCTACATCGACCCGTACCTGGCCGGCGCCACCCTCGTGGTGGGGCCGGTGGTGGCCGGGATCACCAGCTTCCTGGGCCGGCGGATCAAGGGTTACGGCTGGCACAGCCAGGAGCACGTGGCCGAGATGACCAACATGCTCCAGGAGACCATGTCGGGCCACCGGGTGGTGCAGAGCTTCGGCATGGAGGCCGGCGAGTCGTCGCGGTTCCGCCGCATGACCGACGGGCTGCTCCGCTTCAACCTGAAAGCCGGCCGGATCGTCTCCATCAACCCGCCGCTGATGGAGCTGATCGGCGTCCTGATCTTCGTCCCCTTCCTGGTGTACGCCCACTTCCGGATCATGGACGGCGCCCTCACCGTGGGCGCGTTCGCCGTGTTCCTGACGTCGCTGGTGCGGCTCTACGACCCGGTGCGCCGCATCTCGAGGATGCACCTCGGCTTCCAGCAGACGTTCGCCTCGGTGGACCGCATCTTCGAGGTGCTCGAGGAGGACGAGCGGGTCGCCGAAAAACCCGACGCCGCGGAACTGCCGCCCATGAGCCGCGACATCGTCTTCGACAACGTGTCGTTCCACTACGAGCGGCCGGGCGACACGCCGGTGCCGGTGCTCGAGGCGATCGACCTGCGGGTGCCCAGGGGCGAGGTGCTGGCCATCGTCGGCAGCTCGGGGGCGGGGAAGAGCACGCTGGCCAACCTGATCCCGCGGTTCTTCGACCCCACCGGCGGGGCCATCCGGATCGACGGCGTCGACCTGCGCGACGTCCGCCTCGAATCGCTGCGCCGGCAGATCGCCATCGTGACCCAGGAGACGTTCCTGTTCAACGACACGGTGCGCAACAACCTGGGCTACGGCTCCGGCGACGTGCCGGCCGACCGGCTCGAGGCGGCGGCGCGGGCCGCCCTGGCCCACGACTTCATCGTCAAGACGCCCCGGGGGTACGACACGGTCATCGGCGAGCGCGGCGCGCGGCTCTCGGGCGGCGAGCGCCAGCGGCTGGCCATCGCCCGGGCGTTGCTCCGGGACGCGCCGCTGCTGGTGCTGGACGAGGCCACCTCGTCGCTGGACAGCGAGTCGGAGAGCCTGGTCCAGCAGGCGCTGGCCAACCTGATGCGCAACCGCACCACCTTCGTCATCGCCCACCGGCTGAGCACCGTGCGCAACGCCGGCCGGATCATCGTGCTGGACCGCGGCCGCATCGTGGAGACGGGCACCCACGACGAGCTCTTGGCCCTGGGCGCGGTGTACCGGAAGCTGCACGACATCCAATTCCGCAACGAGGCGTGAGGACGATATGGGCACACTCCACTCCATGACGGGTTTCGCCAGCGGCTCCCGGGCCATCGGCGGCTACCTCGTGTCGATCCAGATGAAGGCGGTGAACAACCGCTACCTGGACATCTTCCTGAAGTTCCCGGCGGCCACCGTGGAGCTGGAGCAGGCGGTGCGCGATACCGTCAAGGCGGCGCTGCAGCGCGGCCGGGTGGATGTCTGGGTGGAACTGCAGCCGGCCGCCGGCGGCGCGCCGCCGCTGAACACCGACCTCGTCCGCCAGTTCCACACCCAGCTCGCGCCGTTGGCGAACGAGCTGAAGCTGGCCCTGCAGATGCGGGACCTGCTCACCCTGCCCGGCGTCCTCAAGGCGTCCGCCGAGTCGGCGACGGCCGACACCGCGTTCCAGGCCGGGCTGCTGGAGCTGCTCCGCGAGGTGCTGGCCGCCTTCGCCGCGATGCGCGCCCGCGAGGGGGAGAACCTGCGCCGTGCCATGAGCGGAATCCTCGAGGCGGTGACCGCGCGGATCGGCGAGATCGCCGCGCACCAGGAGACGGTGCGGCAGCACTGCCTGGAGCGCTGGCAGAAGCGGCTGGGAGAGCTGCTGGCCGGGGCGGGGGAGCCGGACCCGGCGCGGCTGCTCCAGGAGGCGGC
>CALAMB010000133.1 GCA_937925645.1 uncultured Acidobacteriota bacterium | reverse complement strand
GCCGGCCACCATGGCCAGCGCCATGCGCCGGAACGTCTCGGCGTGGGGCGCGTCGGCGGGCAGTCGCTTCTCCGGCCACCGGAACAGAAAGAACAGGATGGCGGCGCCCGCCAGCAGGACGGCGAGCACGCAGAACACCTTGAAATGGGCAACCACAGTCACGGAGAAGACGTCCGGCACGGGCCGTGAGATGAACGGCCACTTCTCCGGGGTGAAGACCAGGTTCATGACGCTGGAGAAGAAGAAGTAGCCGCCCGCCAGCAGTGCCGAGCCGGCGGCGACGAACGCGGCCTGCTGGCGACGCTGGCCCAGCGCCAGCAGCAGGAAGCCGAGGACGATGGCCGGAGCGAGGCGCAGGATGTAACTGCCCACGGGCACCGACTCCCCGTAGAGGTAGTGCTGGAAGAGAAAGAGGAGG
This sequence comes from uncultured Acidobacteriota bacterium, assembly GCA_937925645.1. GTDB lineage: Bacteria > Acidobacteriota > JAAYUB01 > JAAYUB01 > JAAYUB01 > JAAYUB01. Next base: position 32,588 of record CALAMB010000133.1, on the reverse strand, counting down.
CTGGCCAGAGGCAGCACCACGAAGATGCCGACGGTGCTCCACGTGATGGGCGCCACCCGGCCCAGATCCCGGGCCGCCGCGGGGTCGCGCCGCCAGAACACCAGCGACAGCAGGTTGCAGATCCAGGCGATGCCGGCGAAGGGCAGGTGCACCCAGAGCATGAAGACGATGAGCACCGGCAGTAGCTGGAGGTGTTCGACGCCCGGCGGCAGCAGCATGTCCTTCAAGATGTCCATTACGATGAACCCCTGTTACGCATTCAATTCAAGGCAAAACCCGCGATCGCTCCAGCAACAGCATGTCAGCCCCACAGGCCTACCTGTAATCCGCAGGAGAAACCGGGTGGACACCCGAGGTGCTGACAGAAGCCCGGGAGGCGCATTGTCACCTCATTGGATCACAACGCCGGCAAAGGTCAGCACCATGATGACGCTCAAGGTGAGCAGGGCCAGGGAGAGCATGATCTTAAGCAGGCGTCCCTCCCGTTTCAGTTTCATGAATTGGTGCAGGATCAGCAACCCTTGCACCGTGGCGATGGTGATTGTCGCCATGATGCTCCATCGGCCGTAACGCAGACCGGCAACGACCATGAGGGTTCCGGTGAGCACCAGCAGGCCCAGCCAAATGAGAACGTTTGTTCCGTAAGGCATGAGTTGCTTCTTTTCCATGGGCGCCATCCTCACGCGATCAGGTAGAGCAGGGGGAAGAGGAAGATCCAGATCACAACCACCAGGTGCCAGTAAAGGCCGGCGTTTTCAAGAACGCCGAGCTGACGTCGGGCGATGTCTGCGGACTCGCGGTACACCAGCGTGACGTCGACGGCAGTCAGTTCGGCGTCCGCCGCCTGGGTCCACAGCGGTTGGCCGTCACGCGTGAGGGCCAACTCGCCGGCGGCGGCCACAGGCACGCTCACCGTGCGGCGGGGGCGACGGGCGATCATCACGAGGATCGCTCCCAACACCGCCACGCCCGCCAGCACATGTACGGCGTGCAGACCGGTTATGGTGAAGTAGAGACCGTGGAACATTTTCTCGCCGTCCGGGAGCGTCGCCAAATCCGTGGAGCCGGGATAGAGCCCCTGCTGGAATTTGATTGTCCATTCGAAGGACCTGCCAATCAGCGACACGACGCCCAGCGCCGCCGTCGCTCCCAGCAGGATGACGCTCAGGTGACGGTTGAGCCGCTCCAGCGCGGACACCGCCAGCACCATGGTCAGGCCGGAGGTTAGCAGGATCACCGTGCTGATGGCGCCGGCGGCCACCGACTGCGTGGTGAGGGCGTATTGAAAGTCGTTCGCGTGATCGACCCGAAAGACCGCGTACGCCAGGAACAGGCCGCCGAACAGGAACAACTCCGTGAACAGGAACAGCCATACGGCGAACTTGGGGCTGGTGGCGTCTGCGGAAACCGGGGCATCAGGCAGGGCCGCGATGCTCATGCGTCACCCGCCACGTGGCGGTCGCCGCGCCTGGCGATGGCCGTTGGAATCCCGACGCGGACCGTCTGCCGGAGATATCGGTTGGCGCGTAGCCCAGCACAGGAGGGAAGAGAATACGGCGCCGGAGGCGGTCGCAGGGAAGCCGACAACAGACAGATCATGGCGGTCAACGGACGCGTCATGAGGGCCTCCTGGGTGTTTGAAATATCTTAACAAAAGAATACAGAAATCCAACCGAAAAACATCCGGTTCCGACTTCCTGTGTTGGTTGAAACGCGAGAGCTATGTTACCATGTGACTCCTTGATCCGACATAGTTTTTGAGGGAGCGTTCCACGATGACCTCCACCAAGTTCACCATCAGCCGGGAAGATGTCCAGAACGAGCTGTTCCATGTCCAGCGCATCCTGGGCGAACTGAAGAAGCGGATCGTCGGGCAGGAAAAACTGCTCAACCGCCTGCTCATCGGACTGCTCACCGGCGGCCACGTCCTCGTCGAGGGCGTCCCCGGCCTGGCCAAAAGCATGGCGGTGAGCTCCCTGGCCGAGGTGCTGAACCTGGACTTCAAACGGATCCAGTTCACGCCGGACCTGCTTCCCGCCGACCTCATCGGGACCATGATTTTCAACTCCCAGACCACCGCCTTCGAGCCTCGCAAGGGGCCCATCTTCACCAATGTGCTCCTGGCCGACGAGATCAACCGGGCGCCGGCCAAGGTGCAGTCGGCCCTGCTCGAGGCCATGCAGGAGAAGCAGGTGACCATCGGCAAGGAGACGTTCCCGCTCACCGACCCGTTCCTCGTGCTGGCCACTCAGAACCCCATCGAGCAGGAAGGCACCTACCCGCTGCCCGAAGCGCAGGTGGACCGCTTCCTGATGAAGATCCTCATCTCGTACCCGGACAAGAACGCCGAGAAGAAAATCCTCCAGCGGATGACCGAGGGGGAGGGCGTGGCCATGGACCTGGCGCGGGGCCGGCAGATCCAGCTCCAGAAGGTGATCGTGCCGGAGCGGATACAGAAGCTGCGGATCATGGCCAACAAGGTGTATATCGACGACCGGGTGGTGGACTACATCCTCGACATCGTCTTCGCCACACGCTGCCCCGCGGACTACGGGCTCGACGTGGCGCGGTTCATCCGATTCGGCTCGTCGCCGCGCGGCACCATCGCCCTGAAGGTGGGCGCCCGGGCCCATGCGTTCCTGATGGGCCGGAATTTCGTCGTGCCCGAGGACATCAAGGAGGTGTGCGCCGACGTGCTGCGCCACCGCATCCTCTTGTCGTTCGAGGCCGAGGCCCAGGGCATCACGGCGGACGAGATCATCAAGACCATTTTGAACACGGTCAACGTTCCGTAGCGTCATTGTCAAGACGCCGGCGGGCCTGAAGCCGGCGGCACCCGACCGGTCCGGAGGCATCGGATAGAGTCGTGCTGGAGCTCAAGGACCTGCTCCGCAATCTGCACCTGATCCAGATCCGCACCCGCAAGAAGATGCAGGGCGGACTGGCCTCCTCGTACCGGAATGTCTTTCGGGGGCAGGGGCTCGAATTCGCCGAGGTGCGCGAGTACGTGGAGGGGGACGACATCCGGCTCATCGACTGGAACGTCTCGGCCCGTCACCGCAACCTGTACGTCAAGCAGCTCATGGAGGAGCGGGAGCTCAACATCATCACCGCCCTGCAGGGCTCCCGCAGCATGGATTACGGGACCACCACCCGCACGAAGTTCCACGCGGCGGCCGAGATCGCCGCGCTGCTGATCTTCTCGGCGCTGCACACCGGCGACCGGCCCGGCCTGATCGTGTACGGCGGCGACGCGCCCATGGAATTCGTGCCCCCGCAGAAGGGCACCCAGCAGGGCTTCCTGCTCCTGAAGCGGATATTGGCGGCGCGCCTCGCCGGCCACCGGGGGGACCTGGACGAACTCCTAAAGTTCCTCACCCACGGGCTCAAGAAGAAGAGCGTCGTCTTCCTGGTGGGGGACTTCATCTATTCCCGGTGGGTTCCCGAGCAGCTGGAGATGGCGTGCCGCCGGCACGACGTGATCGCTCTCGGGATCCTCGATCCCACCGAGGTGGAGGGGCCGCCCGGCGGGGTGTTCGCCCTCGATGGCGTCGCGTCCCGCGCCCGCGTGGTGGCGGTGAACCAGCGCGCCCGCGAGCGGTACGCCGCCGAAGTCAGGCGCCGGCTGGATGAGGTCGCGGCCATCTTCCAGAAGGCGGGGGCCGATTTCCTGCTCCTGAAGACCGATTCGGCGTACGAAACGGAACTCCAGCAACTCTTCCACCGGCGGCTGCAGATCCAGACTCGCGCCTGACCCGTCCGGAACCATCTCTTGCTTCGGGAATCTATTGATGTAGCGGCACATGCCCGTTGCATGCCGTCCCGAATCGTGTATAATGGGCCGGAGGTGAAATCTCATGATCCCGAGACGATCCCTGATGATGCTCGCGGCCGCGGCGGTGGTCTGCGCCGTCTTCGGACTCGGTATCGCCCAGGACGACAAGGGCCAATCCCAAAAAGGCCAAAAGGGGAAGGACGAGAAGATCGAAGGCTACACGTCCGTCAGCGTCAACATCCCCGCGGTCACGCTTAACGTCGTGGTCACCGACAAGGACGGCAACCTCATCACGGGGCTGGACAAGAGTTATTTCAAAGTCTACGAAGACGGTCAGCTTCAGGAGCTGACCAATTTCTTTCCGGATCTTTCCCCAATCAATGTGGTGGTGGTCCTCGAATCCAGCGGGATCATCTACGGCCTCGAGCGGGACTTCTGGTACGCTGTCCTGGATTTCGTCAAGAACCTGCGCCCGGACGACTACTGCGCGCTGGTCACCTACGACATCAAGCCTCGCATCGCGGTGGACTTCACTCTGGACAAGCAGAAAATCATCCGCGAGGCGAACATCAGCCTGTATTACAAGGGATTCAACGAGAGCGCGCTGGCCGACGTGGTCATCTTCACCATCGACCGGATGCGGGAAGTGCAGGGGAAGAAGGCCGTCGTCATGCTGAGCACGGGTCTGGACACCTTCAGCAAGAAGACCTACGACGATGCCCTGAAGGCCGCGGCGACGTCCGACACGGTGATCTACGCCGTCAGCATGGGGCAGCTCGAGCGGACGATCAATGAGCCGTACTATTCCAGCGCCACCCGCTCCGATATGTTGATGGCCGACCTCCGCCTCAAATCCATCTCCAAGAAGACCGGCGGGGCGGCCTTTTTCCCGCGGTTCAATTCGGAGTATCCCAGCGTTTTCCGCAACCTGAACATGTATCTGCGCTACCAGTACACCATGGCCTACACGCCCACGAACCAGAAGCTGGACAACAAGAACCGGAAGATCCGGGTGGAGGCGGAAGCGGATATCAACCATGACGGCAAGCCCGACAAGCTGAAGGTGAGTCACAAGGAGAGCTACAAAGCGGTGGAAAAGTGACGCCGTTCGGCCGAACGGCGCGTTCCGTCGCGCATATTTTCAATGAGGGAGCGATGAGAACCCTGTGTTGTCTGCTGGCGGTTCTGTTGACGGCGGTGATGGTCATGCCGGCCGCGGCGGGCGATCTGCCCCACCGCAAGCCGGCAGTGGCCGGCCTGTGGTACGAGGCGTCACCCGACGGCCTCCGGGCGCAGGTGCAGTCCCTGCTTGACCGGGCGGCCCGCAACGCCGTGCGCAAGCCGGACGAGCCGCCGGTGGCCCTGCTGGTGCCCCATGCCGGGTACGTGTACTCCGGTTCCACGGCCGCCGCCGGGTTCGTGCATCTGCGCGGCGGCAAATGGGACCGCGTGGTGCTGTTGGCTCCGGCCCACTACGGCGCCTTCCGGGGGGCGTCCATCACCCCCGTCGCCGCGTACGACATGCCGCTCGGCTCTGTGTACCTCGATCTGGAGGCCTGCCGGCGGCTGCAGACTCACGCCTTGTTTGTCAACGCGCCCGACGCGCACGTTCGGGAGCACGCGCTGGAATGCCAGTTGCCGTTTATCCAGGTGACACTGCCCAAGGCCCGGATCGTGCCCATCCTGGTGGGCGACCTCAAACCGGAAGACGTGCGGACGCTGGCCGGGCTCATCGAACCGCTCCTTGACGAGCAGACGCTGCTCGTGGTCTCTTCGGACTTCACCCACTACGGCCCCAACTACGGCTTCGTGCCGTTCCGCGACAATGTGGCGGGCAACCTGAAGAGATGGAACCTGAAGGCGGCCGGCCAGGTTGCCGCGCTGGATTACAACGGCTTCATGGAGCACGTCCGGACCACCCACGACACGATCTGCGGCCGCAACGCCATCGGCATCGCGATCCAGGCGCTGCAGCAACTGGCCAAGAGGAAGGTCATCAAGGGCCGGGTGGTGGATTACACCACCTCCGGTGAGATCGCCCGCGACTTCACGAACTCCGTGAGCTACGTCGCCATCCTGTTCGCCGATCCGCTGGTCGCCGGGGCGGAACAGGGGACCCCGGCCGAGTCCGACTACGCGTTGACCACGGCGGAGAAAGACACCCTGCTGAAGATCGCCCGGCGGACGCTGGACGTCTACCTGCGCGAGGGGAAACAACCGGTCGTGGATAACGGCGCCTACTCGCTCACCCCCCGGCTCAGGGAGCTCCGCGGCGCGTTCGTCACGCTGACCCGCGGCGGCGAGCTGCGGGGCTGCATCGGGTATGTCACCCCGCAGGTGCCGCTGTACCAGGCGGTCGCCGACATGGCCGTCAACGCGGCGGCGCGCGACCCGCGTTTTCCGCCGGTGAGCCGGGACGAGCTCAGCAAGATCCGCGTCGAGATCTCGGTCCTGTCCCCGCTGGCGCCATGCCCCGATCCGCAGACCGTCCAGGTGGGAAAGCACGGTCTCGTGATCCAGAAAGGCGGCCGGTCCGGATTGCTCCTGCCCCAGGTGCCCGTGGAATGGGGCTGGGACCGGCGGCAGTTTCTGGAACAGATCTGCCGCAAGGCCGGTCTTCCTGTCAACGCCTACCGTGAGCCGGACGCCGTGCTGCTGACCTTCACGGCGGTGGTCTTCCATGAAAAGGAGTAGGCGGCAGTTTCTAACCGACAGCATCAAGACCGCCGCGGCAGGACCCATGCTGATCGGCGCATCAGCCGGTTTTTTCCGCAACGCATTCGGTGAGAACATTCCGGTGGACCGTTGGCACGGCCGGGTGGCTGTTGTCCGGTCTGCCCCGGGGAGCGCGGGCGCGGCGCCGCCGGGCGGGCTGCTCGACCGCGCCATGGCCCGGTTGATGGACGAAGAGTCCGCGACGGCCGCCTGGAAGCGGCTGTTCCGGCCCGACGACGTGGTGGCCATCAAAGTGAACGCCATGGCCGGCCGGCCGCTGGCCCCGCGGTTCGAACTCGTCCGGGCGATCGCCAACCGGCTCAACGGGGCCGGCATTCCGGACGAGCGGATCATCGTGTGGGACCGCTCCGACCGGGAACTCCGGCGCGCCGGCTACACCCTGAACACCAGAGGCAGCGGACTGAAGATCTTCGGCACCGACGCGTTGGCGGACGGCTACGAGGCGCAGCTCAGCCACGCCATGACGGTGGGCTCCTGCTTCGCCCGCATCCTGACGCGGCACTGCACCGCCGTGATCAACCTGGGCGTGCTCAAGGACCATGACCTGGCCGGCGTCGCCGTGATGCTGAAGAATTTTTACGGTGTCATCCACAATCCGAACAAGTACCACGACAACAACTGCTCCCCGTACGTCGCCCACCTCTGGACCCACGACAGCATCCGCCGCAAGGTCCGGCTGCACGTCGCCGACGCCCACCTGGCCCAATACCACGGCGGACCGGCCTTTCAATCGGCGCACACCTGGCCATTCAACGGACTCATCGTGGCGACGGACGGGGTCGCCGCCGACCGGGTGGCGCAGGAGATCATTGATCGTCGCCGCCGCGAGGCGGGCTTGCCCGCACTGGCCGCCGAGCGCCGCGCCCCGGCCTTCATTCAGGAGGCCGAGCGGCTGGGCCTCGGGGAAGCCCGGCTGGAAGCCATCCGCTGGCTGGAGATCTGAACCGGGCGTGCCGGCGGCGCCGCCCGGATGGAGGCAACGACCATGACGCGCTGGAGCCGACGGGACGCCGCGAAGCTCTTCACCTTTGCCGCCTGCGGTTGCGCCCTGGGTCAGGACCGGGCCGGGGGCGGGCGTCCGGCCGTGGACTTGGGCTCCCTGAAGTTCAAAAGCGGGACGGCGCCTCCGGTTCGGGACGCCCGGTACTGGGAGCCGCTGGACGACCGGAAGGTGCGCTGCAAGCTGTGTCCCCACGAATGCGTCGTGGCCGACCAGGAGCGCGGCACCTGCGGCGTCCGCGAGAACCGGGGCGGCAAGTACTACACGCTCGCCTACGGCCAGGTCTGCTCCACCCATATCGATCCCATCGAGAAAAAGCCGCTGTTTCACTACCTGCCGGGCACCACGGCGCTGTCCATCGCCACGGCCGGCTGCAACATGGAGTGCCAGTACTGCCAGAACTGGCAGATCTCCCAGTTCCGGCCGGAGCAGGTGCCGAGCGTGGACCTGCCGCCGGCCCGCGTGGCGGCGCTGGCGCGCCAGTATGCCAGCCCCACCATCGCCTACACGTACTCCGAGCCGGTGGTGTTCTACGAGTACATGGCCGACGTGGCCGCGGAGGCCCGCAAGCTCGGGATCGGCAGCGTCATGATCTCCAACGGTTACATCCAGCTCGAGCCGCTGCGCAAGCTTATCCCTGTGCTGTCGGCCATCAAGGTGGATTTCAAGGGCTTCTCCGAGGACTTTTATGTCAAGGTATGCCGCGGACACCTCAAGCCGGTCCTCGACGCCCTGGCGGCGATCGCCGCGGCCGGAATCTGGCTGGAGCTGGTGATGCTGGTGATCCCGACGCTCAACGACGGGCTGGCGGAGAACCGCCGGATGTTTCGCTGGATCCGCCAGAACCTGGGCGACCAGGTTCCGCTTCACCTGACGCGGTTCCATCCCATGTACAAGCTCCAGAACCTGCCGCCCACGCCGGTGGCGACACTGGAGAAGCTCAGTGCCGAGGCGCGCCAGGCCGGCTTGAAGTTTGTCTATGTGGGCAACGTCTACGGTCATCCCGAGGAGAGCACCCGCTGCCCCTCCTGCAACCGGATGCTCATCCAGCGGGTGGGCTTCGAGATCGTCCAGAACGCCCTCAAGGACGGCCGCTGCCCGTCTTGCCAGACGCGACTGCCGGGAGTGTACAGCCGATGAAGGTTGCCTTGAAATACCACCGGAGCGTGGTCCCGTGCGAGCTCCCGGACCGGCACTTCCAGGTGGCGGAACCGCCCGCCATGGTGGCAGCCGACAATCTGGCGGAGCACCTTGTCGCCGCCTGTGAAGATCCGGTGGAAAGCCCGTCCCTGGCTGCGTTTCTCACCGGAAAGCGCCGCCTCTTGTTCGTGGTTTCCGACGCCACCCGCAAGACAGGCGCGGAATGCATCCTTGACGTTCTGTCAAAATACTTCAAGCAGAACAACTTAACATTCGAAGAAATAAAGATAATTATTGCAACAGGGATCCACCGTCCACCCACACCGGATGAGGTTCGGCGGCTGGTGCCGGCTGAGGCGTTCCCAAGGGCTAAAATTTTCGTGCACGACGCCGAGGACGCCGACCAGTTGGCGGATTTCGGACGCACCCCCGCCGGCAACACTGTTCGTTTGAACCGGACGGTGGCGGAGGCCGACGCCATCGTGCTCATGGGCGGCATCGGCTTCCACTATTTCGCCGGGTTCACGGGGGGCAGGAAAAGCCTGCTGCCCGGCCTGGCCGCCAAAACCACCATCACGTTCAACCACAACCTGGTCTTCAAGCCGGACGGTTCCGGACGACACCCCGGCGTGGGCACCGCCGCCCTGAAGGGCAACCCGGTTCATGAAGACATGGAAGCGGCGTTGCAATTGGTGGGCGTGGAGCGCGTGTTCGCGATCAACGCCCTGACCACCGCCGACGGCGCCGTGGCCCAGTGTGTCTGCGGTCACGCCATCGCTTCCCACCAGGAAGCGTGCCGGCGATACCTGGCGCGGCATGCCATCCCGCTGGCCAAGCCGGCCGACGTGGTCATCGTGAGCGCCGGCGGCCACCCGCGCGACATCAACCTCATCCAGTCCCACAAGGCCATTGAAATGGCGCGCCACGCGCTCCGGCCGGGCGGGACCATGGTGGTCCTGGCCGCCTGTCCGGAAGGAATGGGCCACCCCACGTTCTTTCCCTGGTTCCGGTTCCGGAGCGAGCGGGAATTCCGCGAGGAGCTCGTCCGCAACTACGTCATCAACGGCCAGACCGCCCTGGCCCTGTTCGAAAAAACCCGGCGGTATCACATTCACCTGATCTCGGAGCTGCCCGTGGAGCAGGCAGCGGCGACGGGGCTGAAACCGGCGGCATCGCTATCGGCCGCCTTGAAGGAGGCGCTGCACGGCCAGCCCGAGGCGTACAGCGGCCTGGTGGTGCCCGAAGGCGCCCTGACATTCTTTACTGACGGAGCGCGTCCATGACGCCGCCTGGCCCGTTCACTCACGCGTTGCGCGAACTGCTGGGCGCCGAGAATGTGGCGGACGCTCCCGAAACCCTGGCCTGCTATTCGGTGGACGCCATGAACGAGCCGGCGCCCCGGGGGCCGGAGCTGGTGGTGTTTCCGGCAAACGAAGCGGAGGTTGCCGGCGTCATGGCGCTGTGCCAGCGCCATCGAGTGCCGGTGACCCCGCGCGGCGCCGGAGTGGGGATGACCGGCGGTTGCGTCCCGGCCTGCGGCGGTATCGTGATGGCCATGACCCGGCTCAACCGGATCGTGGAGATCGACACGGACAACCTGGTGGCCGTCGTCGAACCGGGCGTCGTCACCCAGCACCTGCAGGACGCCGTCAAGCCCCACGGCCTGTTCTATCCCCCCGATCCGGCCAGTGCCGACACCTCGACGCTGGGCGGCAACGTGGCCGAATGCGCCGGCGGACTGAGCGCGGTGAAGTACGGCGTCACCAAACATTACGTACTCGGCGCGCGGTTCGTCCTGCCCGACGGGACCGTCTGCGCCGCCGGCGGCAAAATGGTCAAGAACGTGGTGGGGTACGACCTTCTGGGACTGCTGGTGGGCTCGGAGGGGACGCTGGCGGTGATCACCCGGCTCACCCTCAAACTGCTGCCGCTCCCCGAAGTGCGCCGCACGTTGCTCGTCGCCTTCGCCTCGGTGGAGGACGCGGGCGCCGCCGTCGCCGGGGTCATTCGCGCCCGCATCATCCCAACGGCGCTGGAGCTGATGGACCGGTCGTCCATCCGCGCGGTGGAGGAAATCCTGCACTACGGCGTGCCCACCGACGCCGAGGCGCTGCTCCTCGTGGAAATCGACGGCAAGCCCGGCGACGTGGCGGCGGATTTCCCCCGCTTGCTGGAGCAGGTCACGGCGCACGGCGGACGCGTCGCGCTGGAGGCGGCCGACGCCGAGCAGCGGGAGAGGATCTGGCAGTTCCGGCGCACCATCTCACCCGCCATCACGCGGCTGAAGAGTCTCAAGATCAACGAGGACATCGTCGTCCCGCGAAGCGAGATGCCGCGCATCCTGCGCCGCATCGAGGAAATCGCCGCGCGGTTCCGGGTGACCGTCGTCAGTTACGGTCACGCCGGCGACGGCAATCTCCACGTGAACCTGCTGGCCGACCGGCAGGACCGCGACGAAGTGGGTCGGGCGCTGGCGGCCGTGGAAGAAATCTTCAAGGCGAGCGTGGCTCTGGGCGGCGCCATCAGCGGCGAGCACGGCATCGGACTGGCGAAAAAACGGTATATCCGCTACAATCTTGCGCCGGAAGTTTTGAACCTGTCCCGGCGGATCAAGCAGGCCTTCGATCCCGCCGGCATCCTCAATCCCGGTAAAATCTTCCCCGACGAGTCCTGACCGGCGCATGGAAAACAAGACGGTCTACTGCCCCAAATTCAAGCACTTCAAGGACACGCTGGTCTGCCGGCTGAACTGTCCGTCAGCCCGCCGCTGCCGCGTGTTCCAGGATTATCTGCGCGCCAACGGCGACGCGTTTACGACCCGGCTCGACGCCTACTTGCTCCGGCACCCGGGCCGGTATGAACGATCATTCTATCTGGAGGTGCTTCGCGTGGTGAAAGAAGACGTGTACCTGGTGATCGACACGGCCGGCAAGCCGGTCATGATCAAAAAAAACGAGATCCTGCAGCGGGCGGAGAAAGGGGAGCGCTTCCCGCACATTTACAAAATCTCCAGCGAGATGGAGCTGCGCTACCAACTGGTGCCCAAGCAGGCCAAGCAGGGGCGCCGCAAGGCCGAGCGCCCGGCATCCTCCAAGGCCTGATGCGGGCACGGCTCCGGATTCTCGGGCGATAGGTTACGAGCGGCTGCCGACAAGCCGCAGGCAGCCTGAAGTGGCAGCGTGCTCGGATCCGGATCAGCGGATCTCCTGGATGAGCTTCAGGAAGGGATCCGCCGCCACGAAGCCGGTGACGCGGGGCGCGGCGAGGAGCCGGCCCTGCGAATCGTGGAACGCCACCACCGGCAATCCCACAATTCCATAAGTGGATTTGTAGAAGGCGTCGCGGGAGGATGGACGGGTCATGTCCACCTTCACCACCACGAACCGCTTGAGCTCGGCCTGGACCTTGGGATCGGCCCAGGTATACAGGTCCAGCTCCTTGCAGGCGGCGCACCAATCGGCGTAGAAGTCCACCATCACCGGTTTCCCCGCCTCCCTGGCGGCAGCCAGGGCGGCGTCGAGATCGTGCTGCCACGCCACGCCGGCTTCGGCGGCGATGCCGGCCGCACGGGGCGGTTCGGCCGGGCGGATGGCGCCCATGACGAAGGCGAACGCGCCCGCGGTCAGGACGGCGATGGCAAAGCTCTTGTGCAGGATCTGGCGCCAGTTGGCCCCGTGCAGGTCATGCCGCAGTCCGCGTGACAGGAAGCCGATGATCACGAGGAGCGGGCCGGCCAGCAGGAGGGCGTCGCGGCTGAGGAAATCGAGGCGCAGCGACGGGACGATGTCCTTGAGGAAGTAAAGGCCCACGGTGAACATCGACGCTCCGAAGATGCCCTTGACGATCTCCATCCAGGCGCCCGACTTGGGGATCTTCTGGATGAGGGTGGAAAACGTGCCCAGCGCCATGAAGATCAGGCCGAAGCCGATGGAATACGTGTACAGGAGCAGGAAGCCCAGCAGGGCGTTACGGGTGGTGGCCACGTAGGCCAGCACGCCCGCCAGCGCCGGTCCGGTGCAGGGGGCCGCGATCACGCCGGACACGAGCCCCATGGTGAACGCGCCCACGAATCCCTTGCCGCCCACCCGCGCGGCCTTCGTCTGCACCGACGACGGCAGGTTGAACTGGAACACTCCCGCCATGAACAGGCCCAGGACGAAGAACAGCGCCACGATGGCGCCCACGATCCATGGATTGCTCATGTGCTGGCCGAACACGGCGCCCGAAAGGGCCGCAGCCACGCCGAGCACCGAATAGATCACGGCGATCCCCTGCACGTACACCAGCGACAGCAGAAACCCCTTCAGCTTGGTATCGGCGCCCCGCGCGCCGAACACGCTCACCGTGATGGGAATGACCGGGTAGACGCAGGGCGTGAAGCTCAAGCCGATGCCGTACACGAAAATGAACAGGAACGCCAGCAGATGACTCTGGCCGATCATGTCCCGGATGGTGTCGGCCTCCGACGGCGCGGCGGCGGCGGACAGTGAAACCGGCGCGGGTTCCGGCTTCGGCAGCTCGGTCTCCTGAATGGACGGACCGGCGGGGATTGGCTCCACGGCGGGTGGACCGGTCTGTTTTGAAGGAGCCGGCGGTGTGCCCGGAGCAGCGACTGCCTGGGTGGGCGCCCGCCTGGCGGCTGTTTCGATGTCGGCGGTCAACGTGACCGTGGCGGGCAGGTAACAGATCAACTTGGAGCAACCCTGATAATCCACGGTGACCGTGATCTGGCTGTGTTCAGGAGCCTGTTCGCCCACAGTCAGCGAAATCGGAAAGCGGTTGGTCCCCTCATAGATCTCCCGTTCCATGTCACTCGCCGGGTCGAATTTGACATGGGGCGCCGGAAAAGCCGCCGCGCCCATCTCCACGCCGGCCGGGCCGACGGCCTTGATCGCCAGCATGTCTTTGTAGAGGTAATAGCCGTCTTCCGTTTGGATCTCGAGCACCAGTTGGGCGGCGGCGCCCCGGGTCAGCGACAATTTTTCCGGAACGAGTCTGAAATGGAAGTAATTCTCAGCCTGCGCCGGGCTGAACAGGCCGGCCGCGACGAGGATCATAACGCCGGTGATGAGTGGGCGGGCGGTCATTCGTTCTCCTTGGGGGCGGGGGTGGCGGCCAGGTGCTTCTCAGCCTCGGCCTTCAGGGCGGACAACCGTTTGATGTATTCTTTCATGTTCGGATCCGCGAGGTAACCCGTTGCGAAAGCGGCGGCGTTGCGCCAGTCCTTCTTGCGGATGAGGGTGTCCACGAAGCGCCACTTGGCCTCGGCATAATCGGGCTTGAACTTGACCGCCTCGCGGAAGCGCATGATGGCCGCGTCGTACTGCTTGCGCTTGACATAGTAGCAGGCAACGTCGAAGGCCCGTTCCGCCTTGATGGGATCTGGCTCGACGGCCTCATCCTCGGAAATCTCCTTTTCCGGCTGCTGCGTCTGATCGTCCCGGATGAGCACCGGGCCGGGTTTGCGCGGCTTGTCCTCCTTGCCGGACTGCGGCGCGGCCGGCAACGGCCGGCAGAGCAAGGCGGCGAGCGCCAGCAGCGCGAACAGCTTGAATCGGAACGTCATCTTCACACCTTCTCCCCGGTTGGGATGCAGGAAACCGCCCAAAGTTTAACGGAACCCCGCCTTCGACGCAAGCAGGGAAGACATGGCCCGCCGTGACTTTTGTGATACAATGCGCCCCATGAACCTGTTCGACGATCCCAACCTGGTGTTCGCCGTTGTCTACCTGAACGGTCCCCGAGAAAAGTATTGGGGCATTCTCTATCGGAACACGTCCGTGGGAATCTGGCTGACCGGCACTGGTTTGAGCACCGTGCAGGACTGGCTGGACCGGGGCGGGCCGGCGGATGACCCCCTGCCGCTGCTCACCACCACCTTCTTCCCGATGCATCGCGTGGAGAAGATCGCCCTGGACGAAGGCACGCGCGGCGTCGCCTCCATCCGCGACGCCCTGGTGGCCAGGCTGGGCGATACCGTTGCGGAGTTGCTGCCCGGATCGTTCCAACTGCCGGGCGAAGTCCAGTGAAACGCGCCGCGAGGTAACCCATGATCAGACAATTCCTGAAGAATAACTGGAAGTCGCTGGCGATCTGGTCCGGCGTCGGCGGGCTGGCGGTGGGCGGCGCCGTCTACGCCTATAAGAAAGGTTACGTCGGCAATCCCAATCCGGCGGAGCCCATCCCCGACGACGCCGAGGAGCTGACGCTCGAAACCCACCCGTTTGAGATCCAGGTGGGGGAAGCCGTCAGCCAGGCCCGCTGCGTGTACCACCTGCAGGCCACCCGATTCAGGATCTGGAGCGTGCTGGAGGAGCAGTCACTCGGTCATCCGGTGTATTTCGTGACTCCGATCCAGTACGTCACGGACCCGGCCGGAGTGGAGCGCACCAGCACGATGGATTCATTCTATGCCGCCGTGGGGATTCCCCGGTACTTCAAGCGCCGCGACCTGCTGGACCACTTGTGCAAGGACAGCCAGCTGGTGTTCTACCTGTGCCTGGTGGGCGGCGGGAATCATGGCGTGCCCACAGGCGACAAAATCCTGAGCCGCGGCCGTTTGAAGGCGTGGGAATCCGCGGCGGCGCCGGCCGCTATTCGGCCAGGCTCAGACTGATCCGCTTTCGTTCGGTATCCACCCCGACCACTTTCACCGTGATCCGCTGACCCACCGCGCACGCGTCGTACGGATTCTTGACCTTTCGCCCCATCCGCGATACGTGGACAAGGCCGTCATGGTGGACGCCGATGTCCACGAACGCCCCGAAATTGGTGACGTTGGTGACGATGCCGGCCAGCACGAGGCCTTCCTTGAGATCGGTGATGTCCCTGTATTCGGTCTCGAACTCGTAACTGGCGGCTTCGCACCGGGGATCGCGTCCCGGCTTGCTGAGCTCAGCGGCGATGTCCCGCAGGGTGGGCAACCCCGCCTCGTCGGAACAGTACCGCTCCAGGTCGATTTGCTGGACCAGTGCGTCGTTGCCGATGAGCTCGCCGACGGAGACGCCCGTGTCGGCGGCCATCCGCTCCACGATGGCGTAGCTCTCGGGGTGGACCGCGGAGGCGTCCAGGGGGTTGGCGGCGCCCCGGATGCGCAGGAAGCCCGCCGCCTGCTGGAACGTCTTGTCGCCGAGGCGGGGGATCTGCCGGAGTTCGTCCCGCGACGCGAACGGACCGCTCTGGAAGCGCCGCTCCACGATGGCCTTGGCCAGGGCCGGCGTGATGCCGGACACGTACTCCAGCAGGGACGCGGAGGCGCTGTTGAGCTCGACGCCCACCTGGTTGACCACGAACTGGATCACCTCGGCCAGCTTGTGCCGGAGCTTGCGCTGGTTCACGTCGTGCTGGTATTGGCCGACGCCGATGGACTTGGGGTCCACTTTGACCAGTTCGGCCAGGGGGTCCTGGAAGCGCCGGGCGATGGAGATCGCGCCGCGGATCGTCACGTCCAGGTCGGGGAACTCCTCCCGGGCCGTTGGAGAAGCCGAGTAGACGGACGCTCCGGATTCGTTCACCACGACGATTTTGACCTGCCCCTCCAGTTCGTATTTTTTCAGCATTTCCCGCACGAACAGGAAGGTTTCCCGGGACGCGGTCCCGTTGCCGATGGCGATGACTTCGATGCCATGGTTCTTGATGAGCGGCAGGAGCGCCGCCTCCGCTTCCTGGACCCGGTGGTGTGGTTCCACCGGGTGGACGGTCACCTCTTCGATGAATTTGCCGGTCCGGTCCACCACGGCGGTCTTGCAGCCGGTCCGGAAGCCGGGATCCATGCCGAGCACCACCTTGTCGCCGCCGGGGGGCAGCATCAGCAGGTTGCGCAGGTTCTTCTCAAACACGAGGATGGCCTCGTCATCCGCCTTGCCCTTGATCTCGAGCAGCATCTCGAGGGCGATGGACGGGAGCATCAGGCGGCTGTATGCGTCCACCAGCGCCTCGGTGAGCAGGGGGGCGAAGTAGCACAGGGGATCGGTGACCCAGAATTTGCCCAACACCTCGAGGACACGCTCGTCGGGACCCGACAGCTCGAGGGTGAGCACGCCCTCCTTCTCGCCCCGCCGCATGGCCAGAAAGCGGTGTGACGGCACCGTGTGGAGCGGTTCGCTGTGGTCGTAGTACATCTCGAACTTGGTGCGCTCCTCGGGGGCGTCCTTCTTGAGCCGGGAGGCGATCAGGCCTTCGGCGGCGTAGATCCGGCGGATGAACTTGCGGTAGTCGGCGTTCTCCGAGATGTCCTCGGCCAGGATGTCCTGGGCGCCCTGCAGCGCGTCCTGAATATTGTTCACGCCGCGCGCCTCGCACAGGTAAGGCGCGCAGATGGTGACGATGTCGGCTTCCGGCTCGCGGTACATCCGGATGAAGGCGGCCAGGGGTTCCAGCCCCTTCTCCCGGGCGATGGTGGCTCGGGTGCGCCGCTTGGGCCGGTAGGGCAGGTACAGGTCCTCGAGCTCCTGCTTCTTCATGCATTTGAGGACCTTGTCTTTGAGTTCCGGAGTGAGCTTGCCGGCCTTTTCGATGGTCTCGAGAATGGTCTTTTTCCGCTCTTCGAGTTCGGTCAGATACTGGTGGCGGTCGCGCACCGACTGAATCTGGACCTCGTCCATCTCGCCGGTTTTTTCCTTGCGGTACCGGGCGATGAACGGGATGGTGCACCCCTCGCTGAGGAGCTGGATGGTCTGTTCGATCTGGAAGGGCTTCAGCTGGTCGAACTCGGCAATCAGGTAATCCACGATTCGTTCTTTCATACGATCAAACCCGTTGTGTGAAGGATTTTAGTGTCGCTATCCGGTGCATGTCACCTTCCGTCATCGGGCGCCGCCGGCGGCGGACGTCCGTTCCAGAATAAACAGCTTGCCGGACAGGAAATCGCTGACCCAGACGCGGCCGCGGGGGTCGGTCCGGATCCGGCTGATCTCGAAGATGGCGTCGCCGAAGCGGCCGTCCAGGTAGAACGCCACGTTGCGTGAATCAAGGCGGGCGTCCCCGAACGGGTATGTGAAATGGTGAATCGAGCGGAAAGCGCGGTCTGCCGGGTCGAACGCGAGAATGTCCATGGCGTCCGGACCGTGCGCGGTGAGAATCACGGTTCCGTCGCAGACGCCGATGGTGTCGGGCCGCCCGGCGACGGGCACCGGGATTTCAAAGACGGACAGGGTCTTTCGGTCAACCAGGGAGAGCGAACGGCCGGCGTGATTCAGCACCAGGAGCCGGTCGCCGGCAACAGCCAGGCGGAGCGGTTGTTCGCCCACGGCGATGTCCCGGCAGGCGAATCCGTCCTTGTCGATGACGTGGAGCACCCGGTTGCCGAAATCGGCCACGTAGATCCGGCTGTCATCGAAGGCGCAGTCGGCGGGAGTCGGTCCGGTGGCCAGGTGATGGAGCGTCTGGCCGGACTTGGCGTCCACGATGTAAAACGAGCCGTGTCCGTCGTCGGTCTCCGCATCGCGGGCCACGTAGAGCCATTCCCGCGCCGGATCGTAGCGCAGAAAGCGCGGGGTGTTCTCCCGTTCGTATTCTCCCTCCAGCTCCACCCGGAACTGGGGTGAAAACTCGCGCACGGCGTCGGGGAGGACGGTGATGAACTGTTTCTCCTTGCCCCAGCAGTTCTGGAGCAGGTGGACGGCCCCGTTCCGGTCCAGCGCCATCTCGTGAACCTGGCGAGGCAGGCGGCGATCGTCGAACGTCAGGTCCTCGACGCGGACGCGCAGGAGGCCGTTTCGAGCGCCCCAGATGTACACCACCGGCCAGTACGACTGGTGGGGGCCGTAGGCCACGTAGATGTCTCCGCCGGGCGCCGGACCGGCGCTGGTGGGATAAGCGCACGGCAGGTCATGGACGCAGTAACTGCCGTCAGGGAAGACTTCGGCCAGAGCGTCTTCGGAGTTGACCACCAGCATGGCGCCGCGCCGGTCGGACCAGACCAGGTCCGCCGGCGCCCAGCCCGTCCGCACCTTGGCCGTGGCACCGGTGTCGGGATCCAACACGGTGAGCGCCGCCCCGAACGAGCCGTTCACCGCCGTGGCGCCGACAGGGATGTAAAGGCGCCGGCTCACCGGGTTCCAGGCCATGCCGAACATGTGCGGGATGATGCCCAGGTCCTTGTACCGGCGCTCCAGCCGGCGCTCGGCCAGATCGACGCGGTCCACCTCGCCGTAGGCCCAGCTCGCCACGTAGAGTTTGCCGCCCTCGGCGTCCAGCACGGCGGCATCGTTGCCGAAGGCGGGCAGGGCGACCTCGGCGACCGTTCCCCCGGTCTTGAAATCGACCACGTGCAGTACCGGATCGTTGTCGTAGGCGATATAGAGCTCGTTGCGGCCGGGGCTGCTGGTGATGCCCACCCCCTCGGCCAGGCCCGGAAGGGACACCACCTGCTCGCCGGCGGCGTCGGCCCGGATTCGGGCGGCCTGCATGACCTTGCGCTGTGCGGTTTCCGTCACCAGATAGAGGGTGTGGGCCGCGGGATCGTAGCCGGCGAGGTGCCAGCGTCCGCCGGCGGTCAGCGGCAGGTCGCGCCGGGGGCCGAGCTGCCCGCTCTGTGGATCCACCAGGTACATCACCGCGGCGGCGCCGTCCACCGCGACGAAGCGACCGAGAGCGGGGTCGGCCGCCACCTTGCGGATGGGCGGGGGCGGGGTCATGTTCAGGTTGCCGAACGGCTCGACGCCCGAGGCCCAGTGGATGCGACGGAGCGTCCCGTCGGCCGGGTCGGCCAGCAGCAGATCCTCGCTGGCCCGGCTGGCCAGCAGGGCGCGGCCTGAGGACGCGTCGACGGCCAGCGACTCATACTGTTCGCCGGTCTTCAGGGTGACAGCGGACGCGCGACCGGGCAGCAGCACGTGCAGCGAGCGTTCGCCGATCACGTAGACGGCGCCGTCGCGGGGATTGACCGCCAGGGCCTCGCTCTTCAGCCATTGGGGCACGCGATTGCCGATGGGCAGATTGCGGACGGCATGGGTCCCGCCGTCGATAATGGATACCGAGGACGTGAGCGTGTTCGCGAGCACGATCCGATTGCGCGGCGGGTCGACGCACAGGAGCAGGGGGCCGGCGCCGTTGACGTCCAGGTTCAGGATCTCCAGAAAATCCACTGCAGTGACCTGGAATTTTTCCGCCGCAAACACCGCCGACGCCAGTGACAGTACCAGAACCAGCCCAACCGTTGTTCGCCGCATGGTCGATCCTCGCCGGCTCCGAATGGAATAAAGCAAGAGTTTATCAAGGCCCCGCTTAAAGATCAACGTGGAAGGCGCGGTTTTCGAGCCAGTGGTCAGCCAGAACCAACCGCGTCATCGCCGCCACCACCGGGACCACCCGGAGCGCGATGCACGGATCGTGGCGGCCTTTGACCGTCACGGTGGCCGGCTCGCCGGTCACGGTGATGCTCTGCTGCGGGCGGGAGATGCTGCTGGTTGGCTTGAAAGCAACCTGGAACACGATCGTTTCGCCGTTGGCGATGCCGCCCTGGATGCCGCCTGAATGGTTGGTCGCCGTGCGCACGCGGCCGTCTGTCATGATGAACGGATCGTTGTGCTCCGAGCCGCGCAGGCGGGACGCGGCGAACCCCGTCCCGATCTCGATGCCACGGCAGGCGGGGATGCTGAGCATCGCTTTGGCCAGGTCGGCGTTCAGCTTGTCAAAGACCGGATCGCCGAGACCCGCCGGGACGCCGCGGACCGCCACGACGATCCGGCCGCCCACGGAGTCCCCCTCGGCGCGCACCGCCTCGATCCGCTCGGCGATGGCCGCCGATGCCCGGGGATCGGCGCAGAAGACGGGGCTCGCGTAGACGTCGTCCTCGGAGAGGGTGTCCGGGTCGATCGCCGCTTCGATCGATTCGACGGACCGGACGCTGGCCACGACCTCGATCCGGGCGGCCTGGCGCAGCAGCTTGCCGGCGATGGCGCCGGCGGCGACGCGGCCCACCGTCTCCCGGCCCGAGGCCCGGCCGCTCCCGCGGGGATCGCGGATCCCGTATCGGGCCAGGTAGGTGTAATCCGCGTGGGACGGGCGCAGGACGTGCTGCAGTTCGGCGTAATCCTCGCTCCGGGCCGCCCGGTTGCGTACGAGCAGCAGGATGGGTGTGCCCAGGGTCACGCCGTTGTAAATGCCGGACAGGATTTCCACCGCATCCGGCTCCGGACGGGGGGACGTGTGGGGCAAGCCGGGGCGGCGACGCGCCAGCTCCACCTGTATCTCATCGGCCGCGATGGGCAGGCGGGACGGACATCCGTCCACGACGCAGCCCATGGCCGGGCCATGGGATTCGCCGAAGGTGGTGACCCGAAAAATGCGGCCGAACGAGCTGCCCATGATGCTTCACCTCAGTGGGGGAATGAACCGGCGGTGAGCCGGCCAAAATCTTCGAAAAAAGGATACGACACGGCGGCGCCCGCCAGGAACGCCGCCCCGGACGGATCGCCGGGTACCCGCGTCTCGAATGGAGGGATCCGATCAACGGGATGGACGCGCAGCTCGCACCGACGGACCTCCAGCGGCAGGCCGAACTCGCCAACCCGCAGGTTTCCGTGATCGACCCGGATCGACACTCCCAGCGCGCGCAGGCACGCCACCGTCGCCAGACAGTCGGCGCTTCGCGAAGGATTCCGGATCAGTGACGAGCCGTCGGCTTCGGCGGCCAGCAGCAGCGCGCGGTGAGTGACGGATTTGTCCGGCGGAGCGAGCACTTCCCCCGAGAACGGTTTGCAGATACCCGTGATGACACGCATTTTTTCTTCCACGACCAGCCGGCTCGATCAGTCGGTTCAGCTGAAGCGAATGGAGACAATCTAAGTCCAAGTCTCTGAAAATGCAACAATATTCAATTGTGCCGGCAGCAAAAGCCGGAGCGGCGATCAGTACCGTGACGAAGAAGAAATATATGTAACATTATTGAAATAATAAATTTTCATACAGTGAAATGCAAATTGTACTCTACTCACAAATGCGTTGTGATCTCTGTCACATTTCAATTTATCGAGGTTAGCCGATGAATCATTCACTTCGATCCGTTTGCGTGTGTTTTGCATTGATGGCCATGGTGATGGCTGTCTTCGCCGGAACCATCAGCAAGAGGGAACCGGTGGTGAAGCCGGCCGAACAGCCGGTCGGCGTCGAGACATTCAGTGAGCGGTCCCCGGGCCACCTGGATGTGGACAAGTACTTTCTGGACCAGGCCGAGCGGTATGACCGTCTGGTGGCTGAACAGGCCGCCATCCGCCTGGGCGCCATCATCAGGGTCCAAGTCACCGACGAGGAACTCCAAGCGGTCGACAGCTACATCTGCGAAACCTGTTCGGGCGATGACGGCACGGCGTCGCGCAAGGAACGGGTGGGTATCGTGAAGCCGACGGGTGTCCGGGCGGACTTCGCCCGTTTCTCCCCCCGGTCCATTTCACGCAACGGCGGGATCGGCGCCAACGGCGCCGTCCGCTGGATGATGGATGGCGGATTCGTCTGGACCGCCCAAGTCGAGTCGGATGGCGCGGTCGCCCTCCGCATTCACCTGTCCGACTTCTCGCTGCCCGAGGGCGCCGAGTTGTACGTTTATAACATGGATGGCGAGGCCTTCGGTCCCTACACCGGCCGCGGCCCCTCCGACACCGGCGATTTCTGGACCAATTCGGTGAGCGGCTCCACCGCCTTCCTGCAACTTCGCCTGTACGGCCGCATCTCGATGGAAGAGCTCCAGGAAGTCAGTTTCACCGTCGCCGACGTCGCCCACCTGGGCCACAAGTTCCTGCTTCCGTTCCTGCAGCGCCTGGATACGTTGCCGGACAAGAGCTTCTGCTCGTTCAACGCGGCCTGCGTGCAGGACGCGACGTGCTACAGCACGAGTGATTACTCGCATATCGAGGAAGCCCGCGACGCCGTGGCCCACATGCTGTTCGTGTCCGGAGCTTACATGTACATGTGTTCCGGCGGCCTGCTGGCTGACACCGACACCTCCAGCCAGATCCCCTATTTCCTCACGGCTAACCACTGCATCAGCCGCTCCGGCGAAGCCGCCAGTCTGGAATGCTACTGGCAGTTCCGGACGTCCACCTGCCAGGGCGCCTGTTACGACCCGGTGGGCGAAGTGCCCCGCACCCTGGGCGCTTCCATTTTGAAAACGAACAAGACCGGCGACTACACCCTGATGCAGTTGAGCCAGAATCCGCCGGCCGGCAGCGTTTTCCTCGGCTGGAACAGCACCCCGATCGCGAACACCAACGGTGCCGCCCTGTACCGGATTTCCCATCCGAAGGGGGCGCCGCAGGCGTATTCCACCCACACGGTGAACACCAGCGCCGGCACGTGTCGCAGCTGGCCGCGCGGGAACTGGATCTACAGCCGCGACGTGATCGGAGCCACGGAGGGCGGCAGCAGCGGCTCGCCGGTGCTCAACGCCAACGGCCAGGTGGTGGGGCAACTATCCGGCGCCTGCGGCACCAACCTGAACGACGTCTGCGACGAGATCAGCAACGCCACCGTGGACGGCGCCTTCGCCGCCTACTTCGACAGCGTGTCCCAGTGGCTGAACGCGTCGTCAGGCGTCGGCTCCAAGATGCACGTGCAGTCCATCGTCCTGACGACCAAGAAGAAGGGAAGCAAGTACTCCGGCGTGGCCACGGTCACCATCGTCGACGCCGACGGCAGCCCGGTCGCCGGTGCCACCGTGGCGGGGGCCTTCTCCGGCTGGTTCACCACTAGCGGCAGCGCCGTGACGAACTCCTCCGGCGTGGCTGTCATCACCAGCGCATCGAGAGCGGGGATTGGCGGCTTCGGCTTCTGCGTGAACAGCGTGACCCTGACTAACTGGACCTACGACTCGGCCGCCAACGTCGAGACTTGCGACTCCTACTGAGTCCTCGCCGCCTCAGGCGGTCATTAATCGGCAACGCGGGACGGATGGAATCCGTCCCGCGTTTGTTTTATCCCTTCGGGATGAACTGACCGTGATCTCGCTCAATCGTGCTTGCCGCTGACCGGGCGGATCTTGCTGGTATACAGGTAGCGTTTGATCTTGCGGGTGGTCGTCTTTTCGAACTCCTCCCACTGCACGGTGAAGCGCTGAACCCTTTTGTAATTGGCCAGGCGACCGCACTGCTTTCGGACTTCCTGCTTGAGGATTTCCTCCACCTCGTGCTCGCTGATCTTCTTCCCCTGTTTCGCCAGGTACTGATCGAAGTAGGTGATATCCGGAACGATGATGGCGTGGACCTCTTCGCAATACTTGTGGGCGTCCGGCCCCTCCCACACCAACGACTCGAGGATGAACGGGCTGCGATTGAGCTGGTACTCGATTTCTTCGGGGTACACGTTCTTGCCGTTGGCGGTAACGATGACCGCCTTCTTGCGCCCCTGGATGAACAGGAAGCCGTCTTCGTCGATATAGCCGAGGTCGCCGGTGTGGAACCATCCGTCGACGATCACCTCAGCGGTGGCTTCGGGGTTGTTGTAATAGCCGAGCATCACCATGGGGCCGCGGACGCAGATCTCGCCGGCATCGATCTTGAATTCAGCGTTCGGCACGGGCAGGCCGGCGGAATCGTCCTTGAAATTATCGATGCGGTTGAGGGTGATGACGGGCGACGTCTCCGTCAGGCCGTACCCTTGGACGACGGTGAGGCCGAGCTCCCGCAACCCCCGGGTGATATCGGGAGAGATCGCGGCGCCGCCGCTGATGAGCAGTCTCAGGCGGCCGCCGAACCGCTCGTGCAGCGCCTTGAACACCTGGCGGCGGATATTCTTGTGGAACAGGCGCTCCGTGAAGGAAGCGATGCCCCGGCCGATGCGGAATTTGGTCATGCCCTTTTCGGCGATCCGTTCCATGATCTTGCGGTAGATGGCGTCGTAGAGCAGCGGCACGCCCAGCATGATGGTGGCGCGGACTTCCTGCAGGTTGTCCGGGATCCGCTTGAGGTTTTCGGCGAACGCCACGGTCATGCCGTGGGAGACCGGGCCCAGGAAGCCGCAGGTGCACTCGTAGGTGTGGTGGAGGGGCAGAACGCTGAGGAAGACTTCCGGGTGGCGAATGGGGATGACCTTGAGCATGGCGTGGAGGTCGGTGATGATGTTGGTCTGGCTGAGCATCACGCCCTTGGACGTGCCGGTGGTGCCGGACGTGAAGAGGATGCAGGCGGGCAGGTCGGGTTCGATCACGGTGTAGGGGTAATCGGAGGCGTCCTTGTCGAAGAGCTGGCTGCCCTCGTGGAGGATATCCGTGAACTTGAGCACCATGGAGTTTTCCGCCCGGTCGTCCATGTTGATGATGTGGCGCAGGCGAGGCAGGGAGCCGATCATCTCCAGCACCATGTCCACGTACTTCTGGGAACCGATGAAGATCTCCGTCTGGGTGGTGTAGAGGATGTGGAAGAATTCCTGGCTCTTCAGCTCCTTGTCGATGGGCACGCAGACGGCGTTGCCGCACGCGACCGCCAGGTAGGAGATGCACCAGCGGATGCGGTTCTCGGACGCGAACGCGACGTTCATCTGCCGGTTCATCCCCAGCGTCCGGAGGCCGCACCCCAGTGACATCACGGCGTAGAAGAGCTTGTTGAACGTTGTGGATCGCCACTCGTTATCCACCTTCTCCATGAAGGCGGGGTGCGCACCCCACTTCCGGCGGCTGTTGAGCAGCATTTCCCGGAAATCATTGAATGGCTCGACGGGATAGAACTGTTCTTCCGGTTTGCTCACCTTGAACCTCATCGGGCCGGTTTTTTCTTCATTCTACCAGATCTGTCGCGTTTCGCAATTCAGCAGATGCGAGGCAGTTGCTCGCCGACAAGCATGTCGAGGATCCGACTGCCGCCGATCTGCGTCCGGAGCGTGACGGCCGGCCGGCCCGCACCGTCCAGCACCCGGCCGATCACGGCGGCACCATCACCCAGCGGGTGTTTCCGGAACAGTTCGAGGGCCGGTCCGGCGAACTCGGCGGGAAGGCAGAGCACGACCTTGCCCTCGTTGGCGAGGTAGAGCGGATCGAAGCCGAAAATCTCCGCAGCCCCTTGCACCGACGGGCGGACGGGCAGCTGGTCCTCGTCGATCTCGATGCGGACCTTCGCGGCGGACGCGATTTCGTTCAGGGTTGTCGCCAGCCCGCCGCGGGTGGGATCGCGCATCGCGTGCACCGGCAGGCCGGCCTGGAACAGCGGATCGATCAGGTCGAACAGCGGCGCGCAGTCCGACCGAATCTCTTCCGACACCTGGAATCCTTCGCGGGCCAGCATGACCGCTATGCCGTGGTCGCCCACCGGGCCGTTGATCAGCACGGCGTCGCCGGGCCGGACGCAACGGGCGCCGACTTCACGTCCCGAAGGCAGGAGGCCGACGCCGGCAGTGTTGACAAACACCTTGTCGCCCTTGCCCCGCGGCACCACTTTGGTGTCGCCCGCCACGACGGCCACTCCGGCCTCGAGCGCCGCCGCCCGCATGGAATCGAGGATGCGGCGCAGATCGACCAGCGGAAACCCCTCTTCGAGGATGAAGCCAGCCGTCAACGCCAGGGGGCGCGCCCCGCTCACCGCCAGGTCGTTGACGGTGCCGCACACCGCCAGGCGGCCGATATTGCCGCCTGGAAAGAAGAGCGGGTCCACGACGTACGAATCGGTGGTCATGGCCACCCGGACGCCGCCCGCGTCAACGAGCGAGCTGTCCTCCAGCAGGTTCAGGGCGGGGTTGGCGAACGCCGGCAGGAAATACTCTTCCACCAGGCGGTGCGACATCCGGCCGCCGCTGCCGTGCGCGAGCAGAACGGTGTCGGTGCGCGACCGGTCACTCATGGCCGGCCGGCTCGTCCGCGAGGATTTCGCCCAATTGCCGGAACAGCTCGAGCGTGCGCATGGCTTCCGCCTCGTCCAACCGCTCGATGGCGAAGCCGGCGTGGACGATCACGTAGTCGCCCACGGCGGCATCCGGCAGCATCATCAGACTGATCTCCCGGCTGACCCCGCCGATTTCCGCCTGGCAGCGGTCGGCCGCCGGGATCGCTGTGATTCTCATCGGGACCGCTACACACATGGTTCCTCCCATCCAGTCAGATGGCGTTCCGCCGCGACCGCCAGTTGGCCCAACGCGATGCCGCCGTCGTTGCAGGGCACGAGGCGGTGTATCAGCACGCGGAGTCCGGCCGCCTGCAGCTCGTCGCCGAGATGGCGGAGCAGCCACAGATTTTGGAAGACTCCCCCCGACAAGGCAACCGTGGAGATTCCCCGTTCGGCGGCCACCTGGCGGCACACGCCGGCGAACAGGCGGACCAGGCCGCGGTGGAACCGCGCACTGATCCCGCCGGCCGGGACACCGGATCGCACGTCGTCCGCGGCGGCGCGCACCGCCGGCGCAATCTCGATCACACCGTCGGCGCAAGGGAACGGGTACGGCGGTCCATCATCCGCGTCATCGAGGATCATCTCGAACTCCATGGCCGCCTGGCCCTCGAAAGTGACGCGCTGCCGGGAACCGGAAAGCGCGGCGAATCCGTCAAAGAGGCGGCCGCAACTGGAGGTCTCCGGGGAGTTCATCCGCCGCTCGATCATTTGGCCCACCAGCCGGAGGCTGTCCGGCGCAATGTTGGAGAGAAAAGGAAGCGGGGATTCGCTGAAGCCGGGACCCAGCGCGTGATGCAGGTAGCTGACCGCCATCCGCCACGGTTCCCGGATGGCCCGGCTCCCGCCGGGCATGGGGACGTCACGGAAATGGCCGACGCGTTCGTAGTCGCGCAGGTCGGCCACCAGCACCTCGCCGCCCCAGATCCGGCCGTCGGGGCCGTAACCCGTGCCGTCGAGCGACAGGCCGATAACCGGCCCGCGCTCGCCGTTTTCCGCCAGGCAGGCGGCGATGTGGGCATGGTGGTGCTGGATGCCGTAGAGCGGGAGCTCCCCCCGGCGGTTCAAGGCGTACTTGGTGGACAGGTACTCGGGGTGCAAGTCGTAGGCGAGCAGGGCGGGGGTGATTTCGAACAGCTCCTGCATGCGCTGGATGGCCTGCTCGAAGCTGGCGCTGACCTCCGCGTTCTCCAGATCGCCGATATACTGACTCAGGAAGACATGCGCGCCGCGGTTGATGGCGACGGTATTCTTGAGCTCGGCGCCCACCGCCAGAACGTTGGGATAGTTGGCGGCCAGCTTGACGGGTGCCGGAGCGTACCCGCGGGAACGCCGGATGAAGTAGATCCGGTTGCGGAAGCTGCGGCAGACCGAATCGTCGTTACGGACGAGGATGTCCCGGTTGTGCACCAGGAAATAATCGGCGATGGGCGCCAGGATTTCGACCGCGTGCCGGTTGTCGATGATGATGGGTTCCTCGGAGAAGTTCCCGCTGGTCATCACCAGCCAGGGCGCGGCACTGTCGGCCAGAAGCAGGTGGTGGATCGGCGTGTAGGGAAGCATGACCCCGAGATCGCGGTTGCCCGGGGCGATGGCGGGCGCCAGCGGGCCGCCGGCACGTTTCGGCAGCAGCAGGACGGGGCGCTGGGGCGAACGAAGCAGCACCTCGGCGTCGGGAGTCAGCGCCACGATCTCACGCAGCGCGTCCAGCGAGGCGGCCATCAGGGCGAACGGTTTTTCATCGCGCCGCTTGCGCCGCCGGAGCAGTTGAACCGCCTCTTCGTTGCGAGCGTCCACGGCCAGGTGAAAGCCGCCGATCCCCTTGACGGCGACGATGCGGCCATCGCGGATCAGCCGGCCGGCCTGTTCGATGGCGTCGCGGCTGGGGATGAAGAGCCCCTGGTTGTCCCACAGCTCGACACGCGGGCCGCAGCTCCAGCAGGCGTTCGGCTGGGCGTGAAACCGCCGGTTGGACGGGTCCCGGTACTCGGTTTCACATGCCGGGCACATGGTGAAACGGTCCATGGCGGTGTCCGGTCGGTCGTACGGCAGCCGGCGGATGATGGTGTAGCGGGGACCGCAATTGGTGCAGTTGATGAAGGGAAAACGGTAGCGTCGATCGTTGGGGTCCAGCAGCTCCCGCAGGCAATCGGCGCAGGTCGCCACATCCGGACTGACGAGGGTGGTCGCGGCGGTTTCCTTCCCGCTGGCGACGATCTCAAAACCGGAGCGTCCCAGGGGCGCCGCGTCGGTCCACTCCAGGTGATCCACCAGCGCCAGCGGCGGCGCTTCGGCGGGAATGCGATCCACGAACGCCGCCAAACTCCCAGTCGGCCCCTCGGCGTCCACCATGACGCCATCGGCGTCGTTGCACACGGAACCGGACAGCCCCAGCTCGGTGGCGAGCCGATGGATAAACGGGCGGAACCCCACGCCCTGAACGATACCCTGGATGCGGACAATGCGGCGGACGGGCGGTCGGCTCACGGTGACGAATCCTGTTTATCCCGGACCGTTGCCGCGAGCTTCGCCACCAGGTCGTCCAGCCCCTCACCGGTCCGGCACGACACCGGAAACACGGCCAGGTCGGGGTTGAGGCCGCGCGCATAGCGGACCGCCTGGTCCATGTCGAAATCCGTGTGAGGCAGGAGGTCGATTTTGTTGATGACCAGCAGGTCGGCCTTGCGGAAGACGGCGGGGTACTTGGCCGGCTTGTCGTCCCCCTCGGTGGTGCTCAGGATGACCATCCGGGCGTTCTCGCCCAGCCAGTAGGACGATGGGCATACCAGGTTGCCCACATTCTCGATGAAGATGACGTCCAGCGCGTCCAACGGCAGGCCGCCGACATGATCGAGAATCATCTGGGCATCCAGATGGCAGGTGCCGCAGGTGATGATCTGCCGGACGGGTGCGCCCACCCGGGCGATGCGGCGGGCGTCGTTCTCGGTCTGGACGTCGCCCTCGATCACCCCGCAGCGCAGGTGCGGCGACAGACGCGGCAACAGGCGTTCCAGCAGACTGGTCTTGCCGCTGCCCGGAGACGAGAGCATGTTGAACACGTAGATATGGCGCGCGGCGAACAGTTCGGCCAGGCGCGCCGCCAGCTCGTCGTTCCGGGCCACGACCTTCTGCTGGACGGGGACAATTTCCTTCACGTTCGCTCCACAACTTCCAGATTGACCACTTCCATCTCGTCGCCCGAGAGCAGTTCGATGCGGTTTGAGCCACAGGCGGGGCAAGAAAAAATGAATTCCCGGCTTTCGAACGGCTGTCGGCAGTCCCGGCAGTTCAAGCGCAGCGGCGGTGTCTCGATGTGGAATTCGGCGTCGGCCAGCGGCGTGTCCCGGGTAACCACTTCCAGGGCGAAGCGGAGGGCCTCGGGATCCACGC
Organism: uncultured Acidobacteriota bacterium; assembly: GCA_937925645.1. Lineage (GTDB taxonomy): Bacteria > Acidobacteriota > JAAYUB01 > JAAYUB01 > JAAYUB01 > JAAYUB01. Next base: position 2,743 of record CALAMB010000133.1, on the reverse strand, counting down.
CGGCAACCGGTCCAATCCTCAGGTTTACGGCGACGATTTTTTCGACCGGCCGATTCTTGAGGGATTCCATCGAGATGGCCACGATATTCTGGGCGAGCGATACTTCATGCATCCGAGCGGTCCTGCCAAGCGGCCTTTTAACATCCAGGGCGGGGAAAGTCAAGGCGGCCCTAGAGAATCCCCTGGACTTCCTTGTTGAGCCGGTCGAAGAATTCCGTCATGTAGCGATGGCGGCTTTCGGCGATCTCCCGGCCGGTTTCCGTGAGCGTGCGGTCCTTGATGTGGCGGAGCTTGACCAGATACTCCCGGTAGGCGGTGTCGTCCGGGGTGTAGGGTTGGCTCTTCTCGGGATCCACCGCGGGATCGTGCAGCCGCGCGCCCACTTCGCCGGCGAACAGAAACGCCCGGCCGATGCCGACGGCGCCTATGGAATCCAGTTTGTCGGCATCGAACAACACTTCGGCCTCGATGGTTTGGGGGCGCACTTCCCCCCGATAGCGGTGGGACGCGATGCAGTGGCAGATCCGTTCCGCGAGACTGTGTTCGAGGCCGAGCTTCTCCATCACGTCGCGGGCCAGCGCGGCGCCCACCGCCGCGTGGCAGATCCGGCCCTCCGCATGGAATTCGGTGTCCCGGCCGATGTCGTGGAGCAGGGCCGCCGGCAGCACGATGTTGGGATCGGCCCCCTCTCGCATGGCGATCCGCCAAGCGAGTCGGAATACCCGCTCGGAATGCTCCCAATCGTGGGAACCCCGGGCGTTGTGAAAAAAATGACCGGCTTCCCGGCGGACGGCCTCCAGGTCGACTAGTAAACCCGGCATAGCACCGCCTTGAGATACTCGCTCTCCGGGTGGAAGATGTTGATGGGGTGGTCGGGAGGTTGGGGGAGTTTGCCGAGAATCTGCATCTCGCGACCGGCATCCACGGCGGCCATGAAGAGGATCTTCTGGAACGCTCCCTGATCGATGTAATAGGAACACGAGCAGCTCAGCAAGTGGCCGCCGCTCTTGAGCCGCTTCATGGCGTTCAAGTTGATGTCCTTGTAACCCCGGTAGGCGGCCGAAAGGGACGACTGCCGCTTAGCAAAAGCCGGGGGATCCAGCACGATCAGGTCGTACCGCGTATCGTCGTCCCGGAGGAACTGGAACACGTCCTGCTGACAGAACTCGTGGGCCTCCGGGTCGAGCCCGTTGAGCCGGAAATTTTCCCGGGTCAGTTCCAGCGCGGCCGCCGACGATTCGACGCTGACCGTTCGGCTGGCGCCGCCTGAAGCGGCGTTGACGGCGAAGCCCCCGGTGTAGCCGAAACAGTTCAGCATCAGCCGGCCCCGGCTGATCTGACGGATCAGCAGCCGGTTGTCCCGCTGGTCGAGGAAAAGGCCGGTTTTTTGACCGCCGGGGATGTCCACCTGGTAGCGGATGCCGTTTTCGTTGACGACCACGCCCGGCTCCGGCAGCGAACCGAAGTGAAGCTTGGAAACGCTTTCCAGCCCTTCTTCCTGCCGGGCGGCGCCCTCGCTCTTCTCGTAGATGGTCTCCGGCTTCATCATGACCTCAAGGATTTCCAGAATCTGGTCCCGGAGACGGTCGATACCGAGGGTCTGGATCTGGATGACCAGACAACTGTCGTAGCGGTCGATGATCAGGCCGGGCAGGAAGTCGCCTTCGGAGAACAGAACCCGGTAGCAGTTGGTGTTTCCGTCCGCAAACAGCTTCTGCCGCATCTGCCAGGCCCGGTAAATCTTGTTCCACAGAAAATTGCCGTCGATCTGGGTGGGTTCGAAGGTGAGCATCCGAACGGAGATGGAGGTCAGTTCGTTGAAGTATCCGGTTCCGAGGTATTTGTGGTCGGCGGAGTAGACGTCCACCACGCCGCCGGAGACAACCTCCGGATCCTTTTTCATGATGGCGCCGGAAAACACCCAGTGATGATGAGCCAACACGGGTTTGTCCTTGCCCGGTTTGAGGTAGATTTTCGGGTGCATATTGTTATCCGTTCGTGGCCCGATTATAGCAGAGAACGGAGCGGTGAGAAACAGATCTCGGCGAAATTACCGCGGCGGCATGGTTTCATCCAGCAGATCGCGGTACGCGGCGGTGTCCTGGCGGGCCGACAGCCAGTCGAAAAACAGGTCGGGTCCCTCAAGCCAGAGTTGAAACCACCGGGCGATCTCTTCTTTTTCCCTTCGTTTGGCCGGTGAAAGTCGGACATCCCCGGCCAGGCGCCGCGCCCGACGCAGTCCCTCGCTCAGCCGGGCTCGGCACAGACGGATGCCGGCCGGGTCGTCCGCTTGGCGGCGTTGCCGGAACAAGCTGTCGATGGCGCGGACGGACGCCTCGGCTTCGTCCAGGTTCGAGAAGCGAAGACTGTCCTTTAATCGGCGGGCGAATTCGTCCGGATCACTCATGGCCGGTTCGCGGCCTCGGCCTGGGCGCACAGCCGCAGCAGCAGGAGTTCCATGTGATCGCGGGGATTTACCCGGATGCTCTTGAATTCCTCTTCGGCCTGGCCGATCAGGCTGAGGCAGTGCCATGCCTCCTCGGCCGAATAGTTGCAGTGCGCCCGCTCGATGTTCTTCAGTTGGAACGCCTGCAGCCGCATGTGCGACAGGATCTCCCTTTCGGTCGCCCCCTTGTTCCGCAAGCTCTTGTACACGGCCACCTGCTGGAAGAACCGGTTGAGCATGGTGAGGATGCCCAGCGGGTGCTCGCCGCCGTCCAGCAGGGTGGTGAGGCGCGCGTGA
>CALAMB010000132.1 GCA_937925645.1 uncultured Acidobacteriota bacterium | reverse complement strand
CTGGATTCCGCTCATCAAGCGCTACCTCCGCAAGGACGGCAGCTGCTTCTGGGCCAAGATGACGCTCTACATAATCCGCCAGGGGGATCGCCCGGCCGCGTTCGGCTTCGCCATGATCGAAGACATCACCGACCGGCGCCGCGCCGAGGAGCAGGTGCTCGCCTACCAGGAGCAGCTCCGCTCGCTGGCCAACGAACTGTCGCTGGCCGAGGCCCGCCTGCGCCGGAAGATCGCCTCGGACCTGCACGACCGGATCGGCCAGTCCCTCGCGCTGGCCAAGATCAAACTCGGGGAACTGCGCCCCGAGTCCACCGCCGACGCCGGCGGGCCGTGGCCGGAAACGGCCAGCCTGATCGAGGCAACCATCCGGGAGACGCGATCGCTCATCTCCGAAATCAGCCCGCCCGTCCTCGACCTGCTGGGCCTCGAGGCCGCCACCGAATGGCTGGTGGAACACCTGGGCCAGCAGTCGGGCATCCCCATCGCGCTCGAAACCGATTCCAAGCCCAAGCCACTCACCATCGAGATGCGGGATCTGTTGTTCCAGGGCGTGCGCGAGCTGCTGGTGAACGCCATCAAGCATGCGGGCGCCCGCCGGATCCGGGTGTCGCTCCGGCGGGAGCACGACCAGGTGCGCGCCGTCGTCGAGGACGACGGCAAGGGCTTTGCCCCCGCTTCGACCCCGGTGCCCGCCGCCGGCGGTTTCGGATTGTTCTTCCTGCAGGAACGGCTAGGTTTCACCGGCGGCCGCCTGGAGATCGGCCGCGCCAAGGGCGGCGGCGCCCGAGTGGTCCTGACTCTGCCCGTGGCCCAGCCGGCCCCGGCGCCAGGAGGGAACGATGACGCTGCGCATCCTGCTCGCGGATGACCACAAGATCCTTCGGGAGGGCCTGCGTTCCCTGCTGGAGAAGCAGGCGGACATGACCGTCGTCGCCGAAGCCGACGACGGCCGCTCGGCCATCGAGGCGATTCAGAGCCAGCCCACCGACGTTGTGATCATGGACATCGCCATGCCCGGCCTGAACGGGATCGAGGCCACCCGCCAGATCCGTTCGCGCCACCCCCGGGTCAAGGTGATCGCCCTGTCCATGCATTCGGACCGCCGCTTTCTGATCGGCATGCTCCAGGCCGGCGCCAACGGCTTCCTGCTGAAAGATTCCGCCGCCGAAGAGCTCATTACCGCGATCCGGGCCGTCGTCGGCGGACACGCGTACGTCTCCCCCGCCATCGCCAACGTCCTGGTCGAGGACGTGCTCCGCCGGACGCCGGCGGCCGGCCCCGCCGCCCCGCCCCAACCGCTCACGCCGCGCGAGCGGGAAGTCTTGCAGCTCATTGCGGAAGGCAAGAGCACCAAGGAAATCGCCGGCATCCTGCACGTGAGCGGCAAGACCATCGAATCGTACCGGCTGAAAATCATGGCCAAGCTCGACCTGCACAGCGTCGCCGAGCTGACCAAGTACGCGATCCGCGAAGGCCTCTCGCCGCTCTGACCGGCCCGGCGGCCGGCAGTCCCATCCTCACTGCGGCGCTCAGTCATCAGGATTTTTGAAGGCCGTTATCAGGGAATCGCTGATTTACGATCCGCTGGGCAGCGGTTTACACTTGCTTTAGCATGCGGATCGGGCTCTGGTGATGGCTCTTCATGTTCAGGGTACCCAGGACCTGATACATGAACCGAACCCGACACACGGTTGTTTGACAGCAAACGGGTTGGGAACGACTGGGTTTTCTCATTTCGACGGCTTCTTCAGACCTTTCACGGGACCTGCGGGTTCAGGGGGGCTGAAGAAGCCGGTTTTTTTTGTCCGCCGCCGGACGGGCCGCCACACCCGGGATAATGCTTCGCGCGGCATTCGGTCCGGGTTACAATGCAGTTGTCATGAACCGATCGCTCGCCGTCCACCTGATCCGAATCGGCCTGGTTGTATGGCTGGGCTGCGCGCTGGCCGCCCAGGCGCCCGAAGCGCCCGCCGGCGAGGGGCCGGTTCTCGCCGCCGCCGACCGCTACCATGACGCGGGTCGCGTCCCCGCCGCCGGTCCGCCGATCGTCCACACCTTCACCATCGCCAACACCGGCACCGCCCCGTTGAACATCCTCGAAGTCGAGTCCATGTGCGAGTGCGCCCGCTTCAACCTGGGCGCCAACCGGCTGGCGCCGCAGGAAACCACGACGCTGGAAATCGTGCTGGACGTCCGGGACAAGCGGGGCTCCTTCTATGACGGCGTCTGGCTGGTCACCGACGATCCGCGCCAGCCGCGCGTCGCGTTCTACATCGTCGGCGACGCATACACCCGTCTCGACGTCACGCCGGCCGTCCTGAGTTTCGCCATGGCGCCGAAAGACGACGTCAACGGCGCGGCCGCGGAGCTGGCCGTCGAGATCAACGACGACGCCATCCACGCGCTCCAGTCGGTGAGCGTGTCATCCCCGATTGTCATCGCCGCCTTCACTCCGGTGGACGACCGCCGCTACCGCGTGTCCGTCCGGCTCCAGGTGGCGGAGGCCGAAGTGATGCTGGACGAATGGGTGGAACTGGTGTTCAACGGTCAGGTGGAGGAGCGGGTGCGCGTACCGGTGCGCGGCCTGGTCACGGGGCCCATCCAACCGTCCACCCGCTATCTGGACCTGCTGGATTTCGCCCAAAGCACCCCGCCGGAGCGGGTCGTCTACCTGTGGGACAGTGTGCCGTTCACCGTCACCCGAGTGGCGACGCCGCCCTGGCTGTCGGCGGCGGCCCTGCCGCTGCAGCGCACGGTGGGCGGGAAAACGGTCCACGTTCAGAAGATCACGTTCCGCCTGGATCCGGACGCCGCGCTCCCTGCACAACCTCCGACGCAGCTGGTCGTCCACACCGATCACCCCGCGTCGCCGCGGGTGATCCTGACGCTGGAGGACCGCCGCCACATGGCCGGGCTGGCGCCGCCGGCCGATCCCGCCGCTCCGCCGCCGCCCCGCTGAGCGGCGCCGGACGCCGGCCGTCCGCGCCACGCCCCGCTCGCCGCGGCCGCCCCGCGGAATGTGCCTTGCGCGTCCCCGGCGGGTGTGATAGTTTGGCACGTTTGAGATCGCCACCCAGGCCCCGACCACATGTTGAAAGTACGTCTCTTCGGCAGCGGCAGCGGCGGAAATTGCACCCTGGTTTCCTCGGGGGACTGTCACATCCTCATCGACTGCGGACTCAACGCCCGGCGCATCCGCCACGGCCTGCAGGAAGCGGGCATCCGTCCCGACCACCTGTCGGGCATCCTGATCAGTCACGAGCACCGGGACCACATCGGCGGACTGCCGGTCTTCCTCAAGTCCGCGCCGGTGCCGGTTTTCCTTTCCCCCGGCACCGCCTCCGGCCCCGCGCTGAACGGCACCGAGGCCGCCGTGGAGCACTTCCAGGTCGGCCAGGCGTTCGGAATCGGCCCCCTCGAGATCCTGCCGTTCGCCGTCTCCCACGACGCCATCGATCCCTGCGGATTCATCGTCCGCTGCCGGGGTGTCCAGCTGGCGCACGTCACCGACCTGGGCTGCATGACGGAGCTGGTCCGCCAGCGGATCCGGCAGTCCCACTGCCTGGTCATCGAATCCAACCACGACGAGGAGATGCTCAAGATCGGCCCGTATCCCTGGCAGCTCAAGCAGCGCGTGCTGAGCCGGGTGGGCCACCTGAGCAACCGGGACCTCGGCCGCTTCCTGACGCAGGACTTCGACGGCATCGCCGCCACCATCGTGCTGGCGCACCTGAGCCGGAAGAACAACCATCCCGAGATCGCCCGCCTGACCGCCCTGGAAGCGCTGGCGCAGCGCACGTCCGCCCGCGCCGGCGCGCCCGAAATCATCGTTGCCGACCAAGACCGGCCCACGCCGGTGATCACCATCGACTGAAGGAGGCGCGCCCATGATCCCCCGCTACACCACCCCGGAGATGGCCCGGATCTGGAGCGAGGACCGCAAATTCGGCAGCTGGCTGCAGGTGGAACTGGCCGTCTGCCGGGCGCTGGGCCGGCGCGGGCTGATCCCGGCGGAGGCGGTCGCGGCCATCGAGGCGAAGGCGTCGTTCTCGATCCCGCGCATTCTGGAGATCGAGGCCGTCACCCACCACGACGTGATCGCCTTCACCACCGCGGTGGCTGAGCAGGTGGGCGAGCACTCCCGCTTCTTCCACTACGGGCTGACCTCCACCGACGTGGTGGACACCGCCCAGGCGCTGGTGCTCCGGGAGGCGGTGGCGGCGATCCGCACCGAGGCCGACGCGCTGTCCGGCGCGCTCAAGGAGATGGCCTTCCGCCACAAGACCCTCCCTGTCATGGGCCGGACCCACGGGGTTCACGCCGAGCCCACCACCTTCGGCCTCAAGTTCGCGCTCTGGTACGCCGAGCTGCGGCGCCAGCGGCCGTACATCGAGCTGGCCGGCCGGGGGGTGATCTGCGGCAAGATCTCCGGCGCGGTGGGCACCTTCGCGCACCTGGACCCGGAAATCGAGGCCGAAGTCTGCGCCGAGCTCGGGATCGACCACGCGCCCATCAGCACCCAGGTGCTGCAGCGCGACCGCCACGCCCAGTTCCTCGCCGCCCTTGGCGTGCTGGCGGGCACCCTCGAGAAGATCGCCCTCGAGATCCGCCACCTGCAGCGGACCGAGGTGCGCGAAGCGGAAGAGCCGTTTCGCGCCGGGCAGAAGGGCTCGTCGGCGATGCCCCACAAGCGCAACCCGGTCAAGTGCGAGCAAATCTGCGGGCTGGCCCGGGTGGTCCGCGCCCACGCGCTGGCCGCGCTCGAGGACCAGGCGCTGTGGCACGAGCGGGACATCTCCCACTCCTCGGTGGAGCGGATCATCCTGCCCGACAGCACCACCCTGGTCCACTACATGCTCCGGACCCTGACGGGGATCGTCACCGGGCTGCACGTCTACCCGGAGAACATGCGGCGCAATCTCGAGCTGACGCACGGGCTGATCTACTCGGGACAGCTCCTGCTGGCGCTCACCGAGCGGGGCGTCCGGCGCGAGACCGCCTACGCGTGGATCCAGCGGGCGGCCATGAGCGCCTGGGAGACCGGCGGCGATTTCCAGGCGCTGGTTCAGGCGGACGCCGACATCCGGCGCCATCTGTCGGAGGCCGATATCGCACGCCACTTCAGTCTCGAACACCAGTTGCGCCACGTCGACGCGATCTTCGAGCGGGTGTTCACCGAGGAGGCCGCCGGATCATGAGGGCCATGCGCCGCATCGTCGCCATCCTGCTGTTCGCGTTCCCGGCCCCGGCCGGCGCCTTTCCCGCCGAGCCGGCGGCGGACCGCATCGAGCTGGCCGCGCCGATGGTGCTGGAGTATGCGGGGCAGGTGGACGGCGCGGAGGCCCAGTCGGCGACCCGCACGGTGTACCGCATCCGGACCGCCGCCCCCGAGTGGCGGGTGGAATGGGAAGAAGGTTTCCGGCTTGGCGCGTTCGTCCTCGCGCCCGACGTGCTGGCGGAGGCCCGCCGGTATTACCGCAGCGTGATCCTGGAGAACGGGCGGGAAGTGCCGCTGGACGGCACGCTGCTCGTGCTCAGCGCCGCGGTGTATGATGAACTGGCGCGGGGGGACAAGGTAAAACTCCAGATCCAGCGCCATCCGAGCTGGCTGCGGCGGACGGGCGAAACGGCGGTGCCCGTCGACGGCCGGACGGTGCCCGCGCTCACGGCCACGGACAACCTGGGCCGCGGCTACTGCTTCCAGCGGGACCGGGCGTTCCCCCTCCTGCTCCGCTACCAGGCCAACCACTACACTGAGCGCCTGACACGCGTCCACCACGGCGACGTGCTGTTCCGCTGGTACCACTGACGCGCCGGCCGCTCCGGTTCAGGCCTCCCCCACGCTGACGCCGTCGGGACCGTTGACGATGGTCACCCGGCGCCGGTCACCGCCCAGATGCTCCATCCGGACCTCCAGCGCTCCGGGCCGCCCCGCCTCCAGCCGTTCGGCCCACTCCACCAGCAGCAGGTCGGCCGTCTCCGCCAGGTCGTGAAAGCCGATGGACTCGAGGTCGTCCAGCCCTCCCAGCCGGTACAGATCCACGTGCGCGACGCAGCCGCGGCCGCGGTACTCGTTGACAAGAGTGAAGGAGGGGCTGCGGACGGCGGCCGGCGGCACGTCCAGCTCGCGGCACATGCCCCGGATGAACACGGTTTTGCCCGTGCCCAGCTCCCCGAAGAACAGGATGGTCGCCGGCAGCGTCAGCCGGCGCGCCAGCGCCCGGCCCAGGGCGAAGGTGTCCGCTTCCGATTCGGTGACGAACTGCGCCCGGCTCACGATTCGCGGATCCGCCGGATGGCGGGGCAGATGAACCGGATGATGTCGCGGGCGATGACCGACTCCTCGCTCAGCTTCTCGGTGGCCAGATCGCCCGCCAGGCCGTGGACGTAAATCGCCGCGTTGCACGCCAGCGCCCACGCCGCCGGGTTCTGGTGGTTGATCCGGGCGCAGAAGGCGCCCAGGATCCCGGAAAGCACGTCGCCGCATCCGGCCGTGGCCATGCCCGGGTTGCCGGTGGGATTGATCCAGACCTGGCCGTCCGGATCGGCGGCCACGGTCCGGTGCCCCTTGAGGACGAGGTAGTGTCCGAACTTGCGGGCGAAATCCTGGGCGATCATCTCGCGGTTCTCCTGCACCTCGCCCGTCCGGCGGGCCACCAGCCGGGCCATCTCGCCGGGGTGGGGCGTCAGCACCGCCGGGACCTGGATCCGCTTGAGCAGCTCCGGATCCTCCGCCAGGCAGTTGAGGGCGTCCGCGTCCAGGATCACGGGGACCTCCAGCCGGGGCAGCAGTTCCCGGATCAGGGCGACCGAGTCGGGATGGTGCCCCAGGCCGGGTCCCAGCACCAGCACGTCGCGCGTCTTGAGCAGTTCCAGAATGCGGGCGGCCGCCGCCGGGCTGAAAGATCCGTCGTCGCCGCCCGGCAGGGCCTCCACCATGAGCTCCGGCACGTCGCCCGCGGCCACGGCGGCCAGCGGGGCCGGCACAGCGACGGTCACCAGGCCGGCGCCGCTTCGAAGCGCCGCCAGGCCCGCCAGCTTCACGGCGCCGGTCTTGCCGCTCCCGCCGCCCGCCACCAGAATGTGGCCGAAATTGCCTTTATGCGTATCCTTTTTGCGGGGCAGGAAGAAGCTGCGCACGTCGTCGGCCGACAGCAGGTTGAACGCGTGCTCCGGGACATCCAGCAGGAAGTCCGGCGTGCCGATGGACACCGTGTACAGGTCCCCCGTGTAGGTCCCGGCGTCGCCCAGGATCAGGCCCGGCTTGGGCGCGGTGAAGGTCACCGTGAGGTCGGCGAACACGGCCGTCTCCACCGGCCGGTACTCGTCGGCGAACAGGCCGGAGGGCAGGTCCACGGCCGCCACCGTCGCCGACGAATCGTTGACGGCGCGGATGACGTCGGCCAGGAGCCCCTCGACCGGCTGGTTGAGCCCGGTGCCCAGAAGGGCGTCCACGATGAGGTGGAACGACTGCAGGTCCTGGCGGAGCGACTCCACCCCGGTCTCGTCGGTGATTTCCGCGATGGGGATGTCGCGGTAATTCCGGATGATGTCCAGGTTGATCCGGGCGTCGCCCGTGATTCCGTCCGCCCCGCCGATGACGTAGACATGGGAGGTGATTCCGCGCAGGAACAGGTGCCGGGCGATGACGAAACCGTCGCCGCCGTTGTTGCCCCGACCGCAGATCACGCCGATGTGAAACGAGTCGAGCTTCTCGAACTCCTCCTCGAGAACCTGCACGACGGCGATGCCGGCGTTCTCCATGAGGGTGGTGCCGGGGATGCCGATCTCCATCGTGGTGCGGCGGTCCACTTCACGCATCTGCGAGGCTGTCAGCAGTTTCATAAGCTCACCTTCCGTCGGTTTGTTTGACGATCCGGTCCAGGCGGTCGAACGCCTCGGCTACCTCTGCGGCGGTGTTGTAGTAATGCGGCGAGACCCGGATGGCGCCGTTGCGGACCGCCACCTGGACGCCGACCGCCAGGAGCCGCGCCGCCAGGTCGGCGGCGTCGCGGCCGGGCACGCGGAACGACACGATGCCCGAACGCGCCGGTCCGTCGGGGGAAAGCACCGTCCAGCCCCGCCGGCCGGTCGCCGCGGCGACCGCTTCCGCCAGCTCCAGCACGCGGGCGGCCACGGCCGCCGGCCCCAGCCGGAGATACCGGTCCACCGAGGCCTTCAGGTTGTGGACGCCGAACGCCGACAGGTTGCCGGTTTCGAACCGGCGGGCCTCCGGGGGAAACTCCAGCCGGTAATTGAGCATGTGTTCCCAGTCCCGCACGCCCATCCAACCTACGGCGGCCGGCTGGAGCCGGTCCAGCAACTCCGCCCGGCAGTAGAGGAATCCGATCCCCTCGCCCGCCATCAGCCACTTGTGTCCGCCGCAGGCGAGGAAGTCCACGCCGCCGCTGCCGACGTCGAGGGGCAGGACGCCCAGTTGCTGGATGGCGTCCACGCAGAAGATCACGCCCCGCTCGCGGCAGAACGCGCCCAGGGGCGCCAGGTCCAGCCGGAAGCCGTTAAAGAACTGGACCGAGCTTACCGAGATCACCCGTGTTCGCCCGTCAACGCGGGGAATGATGTCCGCCGCCTCGCAGCGGCCGTCCCGGAGGGAAACGTAGCGGACCTCCACGCCCCGGCGGGCCAGGTTTTGCCACGGAAACACGTTGGCGGGAAACTCGATGGCCGGCAAAACCACGTTGTCGCCCGGTCGCCAGTCCAGGCCGTTGGCCAACACGCTGATCCCTTCGGAGGCGTTCCGGGTGAACGCGATCTCGGCCGGCCGGGCTCCGACCAGTTCAGCCAGGAGCGCGCGGGCGGCCTCCACCACCTGCAGGGTTTCCTGCCAGTGGTGGTCGCCGTCTCGGGAAATGGCCTCAAGGTAGTGGCGGGCGGCGTCCAGCACATAGGCCGGCAGCGGCCCCACGGCGGCGTGATTGAGATAGATCCACTGCCGCGTGACCGGGAAGAGCTCGGCGCGCCGGTTCGGGTCAACTAGGGGTTCGGTCCGATTCATGCCTGTGGCTCACTGCGCGATAAAGTATAATTATATCATTGAGATGGTCGGGGGCAGAACCGGTTGTTGATCGTGAAAAATCCCGCCCGCGGGCGAAACATCCAAGTCTGTAGTCCGTAGGATAGGTATCAGCGTCTTAGGAGACGTTATGCGACGTGGAATATACTTCATCTTGTTTCTGATATTCGGCCTGGCGGCCGTGCCCGCGGCGCCCACGCGGGTCAAGGTGGAAACCGGCAGCCGGACCATGGCCCCGCAGACCCGCGACCAGGTATACCGGCTCATCTTCCTTCACTATGAATACGTGGTGGAGCGGCGTTACGCCGAGGCCGAAAGCACCCTCCGGCAGGCCCTGCAGCTGAACCCGGACCATCTCATGACCAACTTTTTCATGGCCGGCGTGATGGAATTCCGGGGCATGGACGACGAAGCCCGCCGCTACAAGGCCCGGGTGGACGCCCTGTTGCCCACCGCCCCGCCGGCGGAGCAGATCTGGACCCGGCTGATATTGCGGAAAGTGGGCAAGGATCAGATCCAGGAGACCCACCTGACGCTCAAGGAGCTGATGGCCAAAAACGGCAGCGACCCGGTGCCGTACTACGTGGCCGGCACCTTCTATACCGCGATCAACAAGCGGACGCTCGCCGCCGAGTGTTTCGAAAAGGCGCTGGAGCTGGCCCCCTACATGGGCCAGGCGCACAACCTGCTGGGTTACACTTACACGTACATGTACAAGTACGACCTGGCGATCAAGCATCTGGAGATCTACGCCAAGCTGTATCCCGACCACCCCAACCCGCACGACAGCCTGGGCGAGATTTACCTGATGACCGGCCGCTACGACGAAGCCATCGCCCAGTTCCAGGAAGCCCTGAACCTGGACCCGGACCTGGTCTACGTCCACGAGCACATGATCCAGGTGCTCAACGCGAAAGGCCAGCATTCGAAGGCGATGAAATTCGCCCAGAAGATATGGGAACAGGCCACCAGCGACGACGCGAAAACCACCGCGCTCCTGCAGATGGCCGAAATCCATCACCTGAAGGGCGAATATGACAAAGCGCTGAAGAAAGGCCAGGCGGCGCTGGATCTCAAGCCCCAGTCCTCATCGGCCTATTATGCCCTCGGCATTTCCAACCTGCAGTCCGGCCGGATGGACGAGCTGCGCAAGCTGCTGGACGCCTGGCAGAAGATGACCGCCACCCGGCACGCCGGCGATTCAAAAATGATGGCCGGATATCCCCGCTACAAGGGTGATCCGCTCTATGACTATCTCGTGGGCCGGATGAACGTCTCGCTGGGCAATTTCAGCACGGCGATCGAGCTGTTCCGGAAGGTGTCCGACGCGATCGCCATCCCCCACCGCGGGATCTTCGCGCGTTGGGCTCTCGCCGAGGCCTACCTGGCTTCGGGCCAGATCGAGCTGGCGCGGGACGTGATCAACCAGAACCTCTCCATCAATCCCAACCACGCGCCCAGCCTGCTGCTGAAAGCCAAGATCGCCGCGGCCACGGCCCAGAAAGACGAAGCGCGCCGACTGGTGGCGCGCTGCCTGGACGTGTTGCGGGACGGAGACAAGCGCGCCCCGCTTTACCAGGACGTCAAGCACCTCAGCGACCAGTTGAAATAAACGTCGGGCCGGCTGGGACCGGAGCCAACGGCCCTTTCTGACGAGAACGCATGATCGCACCACCCGCCGAATTCGGTTGGCACTGGCGAATCCTGAAACTGCTGGCGTTCGGCCTGTCCGCCGGCATGCTGACCCTCCTGCTGATCGCCGCATCCATCCTGAACCGGACGCCGACGCCCGGCTTCGACGTGGAGAACCACTACCGCTTCATCCTTCGCGGTACCGCCCGCCTGCCGCTGCAGACAGGCGACATCATCCTCTCCGTCAACCGGCAGTCCATCGCCCACCCGCGGAACTGGGCGGAGATCCGGCACCGGATCGCCCCGCGTGACATGGTCAACGTCAGCGTCCGCCGCACCGGCAAGACCTACCAGGTGCGGGCCGCCCTGGGCGAGCTGATCGCGGCGGACCCCGTCTTCGCCCCCGACAACCTGGCGCTGCAGGTGGAAACGGCCCCGGTCCTCACACCGCTCCGGCCCGGAGACCGCATCCTCAACATCAACGGGCGGATCGTCCAGAGCGGCCGCACCGAGGAAATCCGCGAGCAGTTGGCGTACCGCGACGGTCCCTCGACCCTCCTGGTGCTGCAGGCGGGCCGGCTGCAGCTCGTCACCCTCTCGCCCGCCGAGATGGGCCGCCTCCGGACGAGTCTGGTGGAGAAGTACTCCGTGTTCGTCTCCGCCGTCCATCCCTCGCTTGCCGACCGTCTGACGGTGGGCGACCAGGTCCTGAGCATCAACCAGCAACCGGTGTTCAACCGCGCGCAGGTGCTCCGCGAGCTCCACGGACTGAAATTCGGCGCCGCCTACTCGCTGAACATTCGCTCGGCGGACGATTTCAACTGGGCGGATCTGACCATCCGGCTGTCGCTTTGGGAGGCCCGGCACCCGGGCACCCTGCTGGGGCTGCTCCTCGGACTGGTGGGGGGACTCGTCTCGGCCTTTCTGCTCATCCGGTACCCCAACCCCCTGTTGAGTCTCCTGCAGTCGCTGGCCTACTTCGGGATGGCCAGCCTGCTGTTGCTGGGCTGGACGCTGAGCTTCGCCCCGCTGGCCGAATTCTTCAAATGGGCGCTGCCGGGCGCCCTGGCGCTGCCCGCGGTGCTGTTCGTCCTGATCGCCCACTTCCCCATCCGCCTGCCCGTGATTGCCCGGCCCCGCGCGCTGGCGCTGGCCGCTGCGGCGTGGTGCGCCGTCGCCGCGGCCGCCGCCTGGCTGGGCGCCGGCGCCCAGCCCGACCTGGACCGGCTGGAGACCGCCATCCGTCTGGCCGCCCTGGCGGTCAGCGCCGGACTCGTCGCGGCCAGCCTCGTCGTGTTCCGGTCGTGGCGTCAGCCGCACGAGCGCACCTCCGCCAGCATCCTGTACTTCGGCCTCATCGCCGGCACGGTGCTGCCGGCCGCCGGCTTCGCCGTGGAGAGCCTGTTCCCCGAGACGCGGCTGTCGACGGGCACTTCCCTGGCGATCCTGGCCGCGACGCTGCTCGGCTGGACGCTCCTGTTCGACTTCGTGCGCAAACGGGTGTTTTACGCCGACATCGTCCTGAAGAAGAGCATCGCCTACACGCTGGTATCGGGCGTCTTGCTGTTCCTCTACTTCCTGCTCCTGGTCTGGTACGGCGACGATCTCCAGCGGTTCCTCAGGATCGGCCCCGAGTGGCTCATGATCCTGTTCCTGCTGGCGGCGGCGTTCCTGATCGAGCCGCTCAAGTCCTCCATCGCCAAACTGCTGGATCGCGTCTTCTACCGGGCCCAGATCAACTACCGCGAGACCATTCTCGAGACGTCCCGGCAGTTAAACTACACGATGGACATCCCCACGGTCATCGACCTGAGCCTGAACAAGATATCCACCGTGGCCTACCTGAAGGGCGGCTACTTCTTCCTCCGCAGCGGCGACGCCGAGGTGTTTGAATGCGCCGCCGCCCGCAACCCCGAGATCGAGGAGTTTCGGTCGGTCCAGATCCCCGCGTCGTGGCACGTCGTCCAGTGGCTGATGGACAAGCAGGATCCCATCGAGCTGTTCGACCGCCTCAACCACCGGCGCTTCCTTGCCCTGCCTCCGGAGGAAATCGCCCTCCTGCGGACGCTGGAGGTCTCGGTGATCGCCCCGCTGATGTCCCGCAACCGGCTGCTGGGCATCCTGCTGCTGAAGGCCAAGCTCTCCGGCGAGCTCTTCTCCTACGAAGATATCAACTTCCTCGGGATCCTCTGCAACAACGCGGCCATCGCCCTGGAGAACGCCCAGGCCAGAGACAAGGAACAGGCGTTCATGCGGACCATGCACCATCAGAAGCGGCTGGCCCTGATCGGCCAGATGGCCGCCAACATCGCCCACGAGATCCGCAACCCGCTCGTCGCCATCAAGGGGCTGGGCCAGCTGGTGAGCGACAGTTTCGACGGCGCCGACCCGCGCGCCCAGCACATGAAGGTGCTCAACGCCGAGGTGAACCGCCTGCAGAACGTGGTCTCGGAGCTGGTGCGCTTCGCCCGCCCCATGGAACTGGCCAAGGACCTGATGGATCTCAACGCGTGCATTCAGGACGCGGTGGACCTCTACGCGGAGGAAAGCCGCAAGCGCCGCGTCCGTCTGGAATTCCGCCCGGGCCGGGAGGCGATCCGCCTGACGGCCGACTTCGAGAAGGTCAAGCAGGTGCTCATCAACCTGCTCCAGAACGCTCTGGACGTCACGCCGCCCGACGGCCGGGTCCTGGTGGAGTCGTTCCTCGACGGCGCGGCCGATGCCGCCGGAGCGGGCGAGGCGGCGGGCTTCCGCGTCACGGACACCGGTCCGGGCGTCCCCGTCGAGCTGCGGGATAAAATTTTCGAGCCCTTCTTCTCCAACAAGGAGTCCGGCACCGGCCTCGGCCTGGCCATCGCCCGGAGCATCGTCGAGGAGCATGACGGGACCATCGCCGCCGGGTCGTGGGCCGACGGCGGCGGCGCCGCGTTCGAGGTCCGCTTTCCCGTCCAGGACGTCAAAGGAGACAATCCGCAATGAAACGCGCCGACCTGTTGGTCATCGACGACGAGTTTTCCGTCCTCTACACGGTCAAGGCGATCCTCGAGAAGCACTTCACCAGCATCGCCACGTTCACCGACCCGAAGGAGGGGCTGGCTTTCCTCGCGGAGAAAGGCTGCCGGGTGCTCATCACCGACCTGCGGATGCCCGAGATCGACGGCGTCGAGGTGCTGCGCCGCGCCCTCGCCGCGGACCCGGATATCCAGGTGATCATGCTCACCGCCCACGGTTCCGAGAAAGTGGCGGTCGAGGCCCTCAAGATGGGGGCGTACCACTACATCACCAAACCGTTCGACCCCGAGGAACTCCTCCTGCTGGTTCGCAAGGCGCTGGACCAATATGCGTTCCGCAAGCGGATCCAGTACGACACGGAGATGGCCCGCTCCCTCCAGCTCAACCTCCTGCCCGCCCCTGCCCTGGCCACCGACCACTTCCGGATCAGCGCCCGCTACATCCCCGGCGGCTCGGTGGGCGGCGACTACTACGACTATCAGCTCCTGCCGGACGGCGCGCTCGGCGTCATCGTCGCCGACGCCGCCGGGCACGGCGTCAGTTCCGCCATGATGATGGCCATGCTCAAGATGGCCTTCCTCAACGCCGCGCCCGCCTGCGGCAACCCATCCATCCTGCTCGCGGCCATCAACCGGGCGTTCATCCCGGTCTTGAAGGGACGGTCATTCTTCACCGCCTTTTACGGCATCCTGCGGCCGGAACCGCTGCGTCTGACGTTCGCCAGCGCCGGCCACCCGTTCCCCCTGTTCCTGCGGCCCGCGGAGAAGCGCTTCCTGGAGTCGGACATCACCGGGCCGGCCATCGGCCTGTTCCACGACGCCACGTACGCCGACAACGAGATCCCCGTCCAGACCGGCGATCGGATCCTGCTCTACACCGACGGCCTCACGGACCTGGACGATGACGGCGCCGCCTTCGCCGAATTCCGAAACCAGATGCAATCGCTTGCGTATAGTAATCAGCCGGATCTTCTGGACGTGCTCAGTCAACCCATCGTCCAGCGGCACCCGTCCCACGCGGACGATATCACCATGGTGTTGATTGAGTGTTAGCACTGGCAACGCGGGAGGTTTTGTGAGAGACCGACTGATTCAACTAATTGAAAATCCTGATCTTTCCCTGAACGCCCGGGTCAAGGAGTTTGAAAAACTCCTCATGCTCGACGCCCTCAATCGGACCAACTGGGTGAAGCTGCGCGCCGCCCGGACCCTTCGGGTGACCTACCGGATCTTCAACTACAAGTATGAAAAGTTCGGGCTCCGCGCGCTCAACCCCCGCCGCCGGAAGAAACGCGAATCCCAGATGGTGTGCTGACTCCCCGCGGCGAAATCTACCCCATTTTCCCTTGCGCCGGGTTGTCAGCCAGTCGGCCCGGTTCGCGGCGTCAGACACGTTCACCGCCAGGCCCCGCTCGGCGGGGCTGTTCATTCCCATAGCCCGTTCGTTTTCGGATGGACCAGTGGTCTGCTGAACAAGCAGCGGGCCGGTTCACCGAACCGGATCGATCCGTCGGTTCCCGTCGGAACAATTCTCCAGACCGAAAAACTGCGCAAACCGTTTCCTCGAACGCTCCGGCATGAGGGGATTGGCCGTCTGCCACCGGGCCAGGCGCTCGGGCAGATCGGCATCGGAGACAAGCTCCGCCACAATCTCGTATTCCCGCACCAGGTCCGTGCCGAAGAGCGCCGGGTCGTCGGTGGCCACGGTGAACGGCACCCCCCACGCGTACATCGTCCGAAGCGGGTGCGCCGCCAGGTCCGGAACCACCCCCGTAGCCCGGTTGCTCGTGGGGCAGACGTCGACCACCGCCCCGAGCTCCGCTACCAGCTCGGCCACGCGCTCCGACCGCCCGGCGGGGAGGCCGTGGCCGATCCGGTGGGGCCGTGCCGCCCGCAGGTCCCGCGCCATGCTTTCGGCCGAGCCGGTTTCGCCCGTGTGCAGCGAGATGCGGAGGCCGCGTTCCCGCGCCGCCTGAAACGCAGGCGCCAGCGACTCGAGCGGTGCCGCCAGCTCGTCGCCGCCCACGCCGACGCCGACGACGCCCCGTTCCTGGTGGCGGTACGCCAGTTCCAGCGTGCGCTGGAAATACTCCTCGGGGAATTGCCGCACGTTGTCCAGCACCACGCCCCAACTGATGCCCCGCGCCCGCCCCTCGTCGGCGGCGGTCTCCAGGATGATTGCCAGCGCCCGGTCGGGGTCCAGGCCGTACTTCATGCACGCGGCCGGGGTATGGAAAAATTCGCAATGGACCACCCCGTCGCGCTGCAGCCGGCTGAAGAACGCGGCGGTAATGTCACGGAAATCGTCTTCCCGGCGGATCGCCTGGATGACAACTTTATAGGCGCTGAGGAATTCGTAAAAATCGGTGAACGCCAGTTCCGTCTGGATCGATTCCAGCGACCGGTCCGCCCACGGGAGGCCGTGGCGGCGATGGAGCGTCCGCAGCAGCGCCGCGTCCACGCTCCCCTCGAGATGGACGTGGGTCTCCGCCTTCGGCGCGGTCCGCCAGTCGACGTCCGGCGCGGTCATGGCGCCTCCCCGGGCGCGGCGTCATCGAAGAGCTGGAGGACGCGCAGCGTCTCGATGAAATCGCCGGAGATGAAATCCTGGAAGGTGCGGAGTTCCACGTCGGCGGGCGTGATGCGGCGCACCGCCTCCCAGCACAGCGGCGAGGTGAACACGATGTCCGACTCGCCGGCGATCCGGGTCAGCAGCGCGGCGTTGTCGGCCGGCGCGATGAGGAACTGCTTGTCGGTGGCCGGCCGGAAGATGTTGGCGAAGACGTCGAACGAGGTGTGGAGGGTGCGCATGTCACGGACCACCACGCCCACGTTTCGCTCGCGCATCACCTGGGCGATCTCGCCGAAGACGCCGGGGTTGATCTTGATCTCCAGCAGCCGCTTCCCCAGCGCGGCGGCCAGCGGGCGCACCGCGGCGATGTGCCACGAGGTGGTGAGCACGTACGGCACGGCGCGGATGGCGGCGTTGCCGGGCGCCAGCTCCCGCTCCAGGTTCTCGAGGAGCACCGGGTGGATGGCGATGTCCAGCCGACGCTGGAGCTCGGCGGTGAACACTTCGATCTCCTCGGCGTCGTCCACCACGACGCAGCGCAGCGGGTGGAGCCCGGCGCCGGTGGTGTAACGCAGCAGCAGGTGGGCGAACTGCTCGTGGGGCACGCCGAGCAAGTGGGATTTTTCCAGCGTCGTCTTGATCAGGTTCAGGATCGCTCCGCGGCGGCGCTGGGTGAAGTCCTCGCCGGCGAGCTTGCAGACGAAGACCCCCTTGCCGCGGATCATCTGGACGTAGCCCTCGGCCTGCAGGGCGCGGTAGGTCTTGAGGATGGTCTTGGGATTGACCCCGGCCAGCTCCGCCAGCTCCCGCACCGACGGCAGCGGATCGCCCTCCTGGATCTTGCCGGTGTAGAGCGAGGAGATGATCTGGTTCTTGACCTGCTCCTGGAGGGGCATGCCGCAGTCGGCGACGATCCGGAAACTCACCCGCCGCATGGGTTCACCTCCCGCGCGCGCCCCGAGACCGCGTCCGGCCAGGGCCAGCTTTGGGGTGGACGTCCGGACCGGGGTTTGCTATACTCGGCCTCCCGCTTTCGGGCGGTCGGTCTTTGGATGGTCCCCATCCGCGGAGGAGTACCGAAGTGGTCGTAACGGGGTCGACTCGAAATCGACTTGCCCCGGCAAAAACCGGGGCACGTGGGTTCGAATCCCACCTCCTCCGCCATTTTTTCTCTCGTCTCTGACATCTACGCCGTTCGTGCTCGTAATCGTAGTTCGTAATCGTAGTTCGTAATCGTACTCGTAATCGAGACTCGAGGTTCGAGGCTCGAGGCTCGTTCTCGAAACGCGGACATCGGAATTCGGATATCGGACATCGGATTTCGGATTTCGTACTCGTAATTCGTAATCGCCATTGTAATCGTCATCGTACTCGAAATCTTACTCGAAATCGTAATCGCAGGAAAGTTCCAAAGTTGGAACGTTCGAAAGTTCTCGCCCCTCAGTCGCCTCACCTAATCGTCCGCATTCGCCGGACGCGGCCCGTCTAACTGTCACCAGCCATCGGATGGCCCCTCGATGGTTCAGGCCAGCCGCTTGTCTTCCACCACGGTGGTGTGGAACCAGCCGCCAATTTGGACCATCTGTCTGCTCGATTTCGATTGTTTATTTTTAAATATCGCTTAAATTGGATGAAAGTTTCATCCAGAGGAGTTCGCTATGTCCAATATCACCAAGATAATTGTTGTTTCTGTTATTTCGTTGTTGATATGGGGAGCAGGATTCTGGGCGATCTATCAATACACATGGGCGCCTAAACCGCATTATGCCGGTGGTTCAATCCAAGAAATCCCGATGAAGATGACCGCTTCTGGTAAATTGGTTGAAATGAGTTTCATCGAGGCCAGATTTCCACATCTATTCGTTTTAACCCTGTTCTGCGGTGGAATCGCGCTAATCGGTATTCTGTGGATTCTGAAGAAAAAAAACAAGTAGTCACCGAACCAGCTACGTGCTTTCGAAAGATCGGGCGAACTCAGGCGGGATGATTTATAAAATGGGTCATTGAACCCACGGTTACCGGTTCTGCGACATTTCAGAGATTTCCAGCCGGAAAGAATGTTCGGCGAAGTTCTTGTCTCCGAACACAATCGTCACAATTTTCTCAGATCCACCGTCAACCCGACCGTCGAAGCGGACGGGCAACGACAGGAGACCGGTCGTGCCAAGACCTTTCAACGGTAGTCCGCAGGTCAATTTCTACGAATGCGGCCACGCATCGAGTTGAATTGAAAAGTATCGGATATTTACCCCATCGGAAGGCGGCTCCCCGAAACAGATGCGCGTTCGTCGAACGCGCGCTAAAACTGAGACGCCGCGTCAGGCGGTCGTGAGACGAGCCACGGGATTCGATATCGAGCTCGAGCACAATTACGATTAATCAGTTACTCTCATTTTTCTGACAATTCTTGGCAGGATTTTTTCACTGACGCCATGAATATGAGCACGATCAAACAGCCGGCAGGCGGGAGGTACCGCGAGCGGCAGCGAGCGGCGCGAGGGGCCGACCGCCTCGATGTCCCGACGCCGCGACACCATTCCATCGCGGTAACAGCAGTGCGTGTCACACGTCCTGGTGTGTCATTGCAGACTCCGCGGCGATGGGCCGACCTTTGGCCGGACGGGCATTCAAGCGACACGGACAGAGTGGTTGGGCGCCTGAAGTAAGGCGTGATGAGTGGGCTTTCGCGCTGCTCGCTGCCGCTCGCTGTACCTCCACGTTGCCAACCGGTAGATCGTGCCACAGGCAGGGGAACGGTGAATGGGTGAATGGGTGAATGATGAATGGGTGAATGGATGAATGATGAATGGGTGAATGGATGAATGGGTGAATCGGGAGGCGGGAGACGTAAGGCGGAAAGCATTCGATAAATGGGAAGATCCGAACCGCGAACCCCGAACCGCGAGACCCGAACCCCGATTTCCGATATCCGATGTCCGCGTTACGGGAACGAGCCTCAAGTCTCGAGCCTCGAGCCTCGATTACGAGTACGATTACGAATTTCGATTACGATTACGAATTACGAGTACGTCTCACGAGCATGACGCAGCCCCCCCCTATTCCCCTATCTCTTATCTCCTATCTCCTATCTCCTATCTCCTATCTCTGTTCACTGTTCACCAACTCACCGGCTGTTCTCCAGCACCTCTTTGCCCGAGGGGAGAGAGGCGTCGAGAAATTCGCGGTAGGAGATCCGGCGGTAGTCCGCCGGAACCTGGAAGGCCGCGGCGTCGCCCGGCCACTCCTTGATGTCGGACACTCGCTTCCCGCCCACCGCCCGGCCGGCGCGGTAGTCCACCGACTGGAGTTCCAGTCCCTGTAGGAACAGCGCGCCCAAGGCGTCCTGGACGGCCTGCTCGCGGGCGTTGCGCGCCGCGCTCCGGAGCTCCCGCTCGAAA
Organism: uncultured Acidobacteriota bacterium; assembly: GCA_937925645.1. Lineage (GTDB taxonomy): Bacteria > Acidobacteriota > JAAYUB01 > JAAYUB01 > JAAYUB01 > JAAYUB01. Next base: position 2,219 of record CALAMB010000132.1, on the reverse strand, counting down.
ATGGCCGTCACCGCGTGGAAGCGCGCCACGACCTGCCGGAGCCGCTCGGCGGGAAAGTAGTCCCCCGGGCGGATCGCCGTGTCGAGCCAGTATTCGCCCTCCAGCGTGTCGCCGATCCAGAGCTTGAAGCGGCGCGCCGCGCGCCCGCCCAGCCGCTCGCGTCCCACCTCCTCGAGACGCGCCGGCGGCACCACCGCCGCCGCGGCGCCGGGCGGCTCCGGCCGCGGGCCGTACGTGTCGCGGACCCGCTCCGCCAGCCGGGTGATCTCGCGCTCCATCTCCGCCAGCGTGGCATCCACCGGGCCGCCGCACCAGGTCTTCCCCTCGTGGTCCACGAGGACCAGGCGGTCGTCGCGCAGGTCGATGACGACCGCGGCGGTCTCGGCCTCCTCCTTCCAGCACCCGTCGAACCAGTAAATCCGGCTCGTGTCGCGGGTCTCGACGCCGGCACCGCCGGCGCGGGTCTCCAGGCGGAAGGTCAGGCCCGCCTTGTCGGCGGCCGCGGCGGGAACGACGCCGGCCAGCGCGGCCAGCCCCAGGGCCAGCCACTTACTCGCTTTCTGTTTTATGTTCATGATAGGCATCTCCAAAACGGTTCACGGACGCGATTTCGGCCAGCGCCTTGCGCCGGCGCTCCACCGCCACCGGCTCGTCCATCATGACGCCACCGGCAGGGTAGCCGATGACGATGAGGCCGAGAATCTGGTGGCTCGCGGGCACCGCCAGCAGTTCCCGCACCTTGCCCTCGGAGAACCAGCCGATCCAGCAACTGCCCAAACCCAGGGCGGTGGCCATGAGGCAGATGTGTTCGCCGACGATGCCGATGTCCAGGCGGTGGCAGTCGCGGTCGATCCACCCCGCCGCCTGGTGGACCAGCGGGTGCGGCTTGGCGCAGAGCGTCAGCACCAGCGGCGCGGTGTCCATCCACTTGTTGACGCGCGTGCCCACCGGCGCCGCGGTGGCCAGCGCCCGGATCAGCTCCGGACGATCCACGGCCACGACGTGCCACGGCTGGAGGTTGCACGACGACGGCGCCCACTGGGCGGCCTTGAGCAGCAGCGCGAGCTTGTCCGGCTCCACGGGCCGGCCGTCGTACCCGCGGACGCTGCGGCGGCAGCGCATCAGGCGGCTGAGATCTTCGGCATTCATGCGTATTGCCCTCGCCAGCTTGAGTCATCCGACGCGCCATTATATAATAGCGGTCCAGACGGCGCCAAAACCTATCCCGGGAGAATCCCATGAGCCAGCCGCCCAAACACGCCATCGAAGTGCAGTGCCCGCACTGCCAGTCTCGCCTCACCGTGGACCGCGAGACGGGCGAGGTGCTGCTGTCGAAAAAGCACGAGAAGCGGGAGGTCGAGTCGTTCGACTCGGCGGTGGAAAACGCCCGGGAGTGGGACCGCCGCAAGGAGAATCTGTTCGAGCAGGCCTTCGAGCAGGAGAAGAAGCGCAAGGACATGCTCGAGAAGAAGTTCCGCGAGGCGCAGAAGCAGACCGACGGCGACGACTCCCCGCCGCCCAAGCCGTTCGACTTCGACTGACGCCCGGGCGCCCGCCCGGCGACCCATACATCTGTCATTGGAGGTATCATGGCCCCCAGAACCGGACTGAGCCGAGCCGCCCTCACCGCCCTGCGCGACTGCCTGCTGCTGAAACCGGGCGAGAGCGTCCTGATCTTGACCGACCCCACCTGCCACCGCATCGGCCTGGCCCTGCTCAAGGCCGCCCGGAAATTGGGCGCCTACGCCGTTTTCACCGAGATGCCAATCATGGAGCGCAACGGCCAGGAGCCGCCGCCGGCGCTGGCCGAGCTGATGAAGGGCTTCCCGGCCGTGGTGGCGGCCACGGGCAAGTCGCTCACCCACACCGACGCCCGCCGCGAGGCGTGCCGCGCCGGGGCGCGGGTGGCCACCATGCCGGGCATCCTCGAGGAGACCATGGTCCGCTGCCTCGCCGCCGACTACTACGCCATCGCCGAGCGGACCGAGCGGGTCACCCGGCTCCTCAACGCCGGCCGCCGGGTGCGCGTGACCACCGCCGCGGGGACCGACCTCGCGTTTTCCATCGAGGGCGTGAACGCCATTTCCTCCACCGGCCTCATCCACCAATCGGGCGCCTTCGGCAACCTGCCGTCGGGCGAGTCGTACCTGCGCCCGCTCGAAGAGACCGCCGAGGGTGTCGTGGTGGTGGACGGCTCCATGGCCGGCGTGGGCAACCTG
>CALAMB010000131.1 GCA_937925645.1 uncultured Acidobacteriota bacterium | reverse complement strand
GATTGACTGACGTGACTGGAGTTCAGACGTGTGCTCTTCCGATCTGAAAGTCTGGCCGAACTGCCCGGCGGTCATCGAGGGAGATGGCCTGGTGATCCATGTGACCGGTCAGGAGCAGTTGGACGTGATGCCCAAGGAGACCGACGCTCCCCGGATTTTGCCCCGGCCGAAGCCGGGAACGCTCCCGGAGGCCTCCCGGAGCGTCTGCCCGGCTTGCGGCCGGGAACGGACGCTTAAACCGGGCAAGCAAAGCCGCCAGGGCTACCGGCTGCCGGACTACTGGCAGTGCGCCGGCGGTTGCAAGCCGGCCCCGGCCGGGGCCGTCTGCCCCGAGTGCGGCCAGGTCATGGCCGAGCGGAATAAGGGCCGGGCGGATTACTTCTACCAGTGCGAGTGTGGGGTGGTGAAGGCGGGTGAGGACTACTGGCTCCATCGGGGCCTGCCTCGCCGCATGTAGCGATGCTGCCAGGTCAACCACTCCGCCGGGAGGATGCGACCGCCCCGGCAGTCCCTTGCTTTTGCGCCCGGATGGCCCGTGACGCGATTTTCTGAAAGGGGTGGCTACCCCTGGCAGGGTCCTGCCCCGATCGGGGCGCTACGGGCCATTTACGCGAAATGCGGTTAAAACCAGCTTCTGTCAGGACTTTTATAGCCCGACTTCAAAATCGAGCCTCTAAAATGCCCCAGGACGGGCGATCTCACCTCGGCCCTGTACTGATGTACCCCCTTTTTGCCAAGGGCGAGGCCCGCCGCGCATAATGCGAGCCGGCTCAGGCTCGCATGGCGGCGGAATTTGCGTCGATCGCAGCTTGCAGATCCTCGGCCATCCGGTCCAGGACCAGGCTCAGCCCGTGCGAGACAGCTTCGCTCACCTCTTCTTCGCGCAGCATCGCCCCGACCCCGGAAGTGCTCGACATGCACGGGTGGAGTCCCGAAGGCAACGTCATCCCTCATGCCTGGTATTCAACCATCTGCACCAAGAACGGCAAAGTCCAGATGAACGCCATCATTCTGCTGGCTGAAATCGTGTACTGGTACCGGCCCCGCCTCGTCCGCGACGAACACTCGGGACTCGTGGCCGGGGTGTTCCGCCGGTTTGCCGGCGACCTGCTGCAAAAATCCTATCAGGACTTCTACCGGCAATTCGGCTTGTCGAAGGACCAATGCCGGGACGCCCTGATGTTCCTCGAAAGTCTGGGAGCGGTCAAGCGGGTGTTCCGGACGATTCAAACCGAACTCGGCCGGACGCTGCCCGATGTCATGTTCATCCAGATCTATCCTGATGTAATTAAAGACCTTTCCACCCCCCCATCGGAAAATTCCGAGGGGGGTGCCGGATTTTTCCGAGGGGCCGGCCGGAAAATTCCGACACATACAGAGATTACTTCAGAGATTACAACACAGACTATCAGAGAGAGCAGGCCGGCCTCTCTCTCCGGGCCGCCACTGGAAACTCCCCCGGTTCAGGCCGGGGCTGCCCCGGAGATGCCCCGCAAAATTGAGCCGGCCCCACCAGCGAAAGCACTCCGGCCGGTCGAGCTGCAATCCATTTCACCCCGGCTGAAAACGGAGCAGCCAGCGTGCCCGGCCGCCGGGCCAACCCGGCCGGCTCCAGAAAACCAGATGGAGAGGGCAGGGGAGTTCACCCCGGCGCCGGCCACCCAATCGACGCCGCCAGTGAGTTGCGGCGACGCCCCCGCCGCCGGAGGCATCATGGCCGAGCTGGAAGCCATGGCCGCCAAGATCCGGGCGGCGGCGGAATCCGACCTCCGGCCGGCCCGGGCCGTCTCGTCCGAGTCGTCAGCGTCGCCCTTTCCGGCCAACGATCCGGTCCGGCGGCTGGCCAATGATTATGTCCGGCTGCTGCTGGCCGAATATGATGCGGGCCGGGAGGTCTATGGCCAGCGGAGACTGGACATTGAGGCCTCCCGGATTGGACTGTTGCACGCCGTGGCAGAGAACCCGGCCAAGTTTCAGAAACTCCGGGACCGGCGGCTGTATGTACGTAAGTGGCTGCACAACGAGCGGGCCAGACGGCCGGTGTGAAAATGAAAACCGCGAATTTACCCGGCGGGCCTTCAGCGCTCCCGGTCGTGCTCGTGGTCGCGGTCCCGCGCCCGGTCGAAGTTCAGGTCCCGCCGGAAGGTGGTGGAGACGTCCCGCTGCCGCCGCAGCTCGAAGTCGGCCCGGAAGTCGGCCGCGCGGCCGGTGAATTTTTCGAACACCCGGTCCTTCAGCCCGGCGAACTGTTCCCGCACCGGCTGGAAGCTCCGGTCCACCTTTTGCAGGTATTTCTCCACCGTCCGCAGGAGCGGGTACACCCGGGCCAGCCCCCCCTCTTTCAGCCGGCCAGCGCTTTCTCCAAGTCTTCGACCAAATTCCCCAAGAATTCCCTGACCAAACTCTCGTACTCGTCCGGCCGGACTTCGTCCGGCAGCCCGCTCAACTTCTCCTCCCAGCGCGCGCACTCGCTCGCGCACTCGCTCATGCGCCCGGACAAGCTCGCCAACATCCCGCTGGAGCGGTTCGAGGCGCTCTCGACTTCGGCCAATCTCGCCGACAGTTCGCTCGAATACCTTTTGAAGTTCTCCTCCAGCATCGCGCACGAGGCCCGTAAGGCCTCGTTCAGCCGCGCGGTCCTCGTCTCGTAGCGCTCCCGCAATTCGTCCAGCGAGCATGTCAGCGCCGGCAGCCGGGCGCTCAATTCGTCGTTCTCGGCCTCCAGGAAATTCAAGTACTCGGCCTGGTCGGTCACGGTCGCCCGCAGCCGCTCGATCTCCCCGTCCCGCCCGGCCAGCGCCGCCGCGAGTTCCGTCAAGAGCTCGCTCTGCCTGCCGCACACCGCCAGCAGCTCGTCCTTCTTCAATCCGCTCATGAGACGCCTCCCGCTCCGGCGGCCGGCCGCGGCCGCCCAGCTGCTCGATCAATTGCTCCTTGGCCCGTTCGTTGCGGCGGATGTGGTGGACCTCGACGGTTTGCCCCGGCGCCCGCGGCCGCTCCCCGATTTGCGCCTTGATTTCGGCCGGCGAGAGGCCTTCCCGTTTCAACTGGCCGTAACGCCGCCGCCACTCCGCCAGGCTGATGGCCCTGTCCGCGCGGGCCGCTTCGTTCGCGTGGCGCTCCGGCCGGGGCGAGGCCTCCGCCGCGAGCCCGCGCTCCAGTTCCCGGGTGTAGATCTTGGCCCAGATCTTGTCCAGGGAGCGGAACTCCGTCCGGTCCAGTTGGATCTTCAGGCCGTCCACCTTCCGGGCCACGATGGCGATGTGCACGTGCACGTGCTCGGTGTTGCGGTGCACCGCCAGCAGGGCCGGGTTTTCCGCGAAGGGGGTCTTGGCCAGGAACTCGCGGGCCAGGGCCAAAGCCCGCTCGGAGGACACCTCCCGCTCGAAGCTCAGCACCACCCGGAAGGATTTGCGGCAACCCTCGCCCGCGTCGGCCGCCAGGCCGGTCTCCTCGATGGCGGACCGCTTCAGCTCCAGGGCGTTGCTGCCGAAAACCGCGTGGTCGGGAAAATTGGACGTTTCCCAGCGGTCACAGGCCCGCTCGCGCAGGATGTAGGCCGCATTGGCGGCGGTCTTGCCCTCGTGACGGCAGGTGGTGACTTTGCAGAAGGCGCTCATTCCGGGTCTCCCAAGGCGAGGCGGCAGGCCTTCAGGCAGCGCCGCAGGTGCTCCTTCGTCTCGTCCGAGTGGTCGCCCTGGTGCAGCAGCCGCACGAACTGGTTCAGGTTGCGGCCGATCCGCTTGATCTGGGCCACCGCGGCCTGGTCGTAGCTGCTTTTCAGCTCATGCTCGGCGGCGAGCTTCCTGAGGAAGGCCGAGGTGGACAGCCGGCAGGCGGCCGCCTTGGCCTCGATCAGGGCTTTGTCGGCCGGGCTGACGCGCACCTGGATCAGCACGCTCTTGGTCATGCGCGGCCGCCCGCCCGGCCGGTCTCGGATTGCGGCGCGGAGCCGGTGAAGCCGGCCGCGCGGCGGCCCCGCTCCAAGCGGGGCAGGGGGGCGCCGCCCCCCCGGCGGAGGGTCCGGGAGGCGGAGCCTCCTGGCGGGGTCCAGGGGGTATCCCCCTGGCAGGACCGAGCCGGATCCGGCGCCGCGCCGGGCCGGGCGAGGCTGTTTGGCGTTACAGCGAGACCGCGCCAGCGGTCGAAACTGTAATGACAAACAGGTATCCTGCCCTCTCTTATACGCTTCGGCATGGCGGCATTGTGGCATGTTTGGGTGGCGGGTGTCAAAGTGATTTTTGCGTTGAAGCGTTTATGGCAAAATTCCCCAATAGAGGAATATTGAATCACAAAAAAGGCAGAATATGGCGTAAACGCCTGGCATAACAATTGCATATTCAATTTTGGCAATTGCCAAATTTTTAGGGAGGTTTTCTTTATGCAAATTGATAGTTCAAAAGTTCTCAATTGGATCAATTCCAAATGGTCTGGCCGACCCTGTCCGATGTGCGGCTCAAGGCATTTAGATGTAGTCGACAAGGCCTTTCAGCTAATGGAATTTCACAAAGGTGCCGCCCTGGCTGTGGGTGGGCCAACTTTTCCGGTGGTGCCAATCATTTGCACTAATTGCGGCAATATTCTTTTTGTGAGCGCTATCATGACTGGAGTGGTCGAAACCGCCGCCAAATAAAAAAACCCGGCTGGAGCCGGGTTGAAGTTCGGTGAGAGCGGGCAGCTTAGAACGGGATCTCGGCGCCGTCCGGGGCGGGTTGGGGCGCGGTCACCGGCTGGCGGGGCTGCAGGATCTTCAGGTCGTGGATGACCACCTCGGTCCGCTCGTGCCGGCGGGCCTCCTCGTCCTCCCAGGTCCGGGTCTGCAGCCGGCCCTCCACGTAGACCAGGCGTCCCTTGGCCAGGAAGTCGCGGCTGATTTCGGCCAGGCGGCCCCAGGCCACCACCTGGTGCCAGTCCGTGCGGGTCTGCTTCACCCCGGCGGAATCGGTCCAGTGCCGGTCGGTGGCCGGGGAGAAGCGGGCCAGTTCGGCCCCGTCCTGGGTGGTCCGGAATTCCGGGTTCTGGCCGAGCCGGCCGATGAGTTGCACTTTGTTTACCATGTTGAAATCTCCTTCCGCGTGGTCATGGATGCGCGGCCCCCGGATTTTTCAGTTCCAGTCGCTGCTGTCGCCGCGATAGTCCTCGTCGACGCCCCAACCGGCCGAGGCCAGGGCGGAGCTCGCGTCGTAGGCGTCGTCCCAAACGGGCTCCAGGTCCTCGAAGTGGTCCAACCGGCAAACCCAGGTGCCGCCCGGGCTCAGTTCCTGGCTGCAGCAGTCGCAGCTCCAGCCGATGAAAAACACGTGCTGATCGGCCAGGATGGGCCGGACCAGGCCGGCATTCGCCAGGCTCTCGCCGCAGGCGTCGCAGAGGATGTAGCCGTCCGGGTGGGTGTAACCGATTACTTCTACTTGGTTCATGGGGGCCTCCTTTTCATTTCCACCGAGCAATTTTTCCCTCGCTCGGCCCTTTCACCTCCAG
>CALAMB010000130.1 GCA_937925645.1 uncultured Acidobacteriota bacterium | reverse complement strand
GCCATGACCTTCCACCAGGCGGAGCGGCAGCTCATGTGCCACTACTGCGGCTTCATCCGGCCGGTGCCCGACGCCTGCCCGGCGTGCGGGAGCGGCCACCTGTTCCTGCTGGGCCTGGGCACCGAGAAACTGGTGGAAGTGTTCCGCGAGCGGTTCCCGGGGCGGCGGGTGGTCCGCTTCGACCGGGACACCACCCGCCAGAAGGGGAGCATGAAGGAGATCCTCGACCGGTTCGAGCGGCGCGAGATCGACCTGCTGGTGGGCACCCAGATGATCGCCAAGGGGCACGATTTCCCGGCGGTGACGCTGGTGGTGGTGCTCTCCACCGACACCAGCCTGCGCATCCCCGACTTCCGCTCCGCCGAGCGGACCTTCCAGCTGCTCACCCAGGTGGCCGGCCGCAGCGGCCGCGGCGACACGCCGGGCCGGGTGTACATCCAGACCTACTACCCGAACCACTACGCCGTCCGGCTGGCACGGCAACAGGACTACCCGGCGTTCTACCGCCAGGAGATGGAGTTCCGGCGCCGGCTCCACTTCCCGCCCGTGGCGCGCCTGGTGTTCCTCGCGGTGAAGGACAAGCGGCGGGAGAAAGCCGAGGCGATCGCCCGGGGCGCGGGCGAGCACCTGCGGGCGGCCATCGCCGAGCGGGGGCTGGCGGCGGCGCTGCGGGTGCAGGGGCCCGTGCCGGCGCTGCTGGAGAAAATCAAGGACGACTACCGCTGGAGTTTGCTGGTGCGGTGCCTGGCGACGGACGGTCTGCCCGAGGTGCTCCTCGATTTCCGCCGCCGCTGCCTCGACGCCCGTCTCCCCTTCGCCCAGATCGCCGTGGACATCGATCCGCTGGACCTGCTCTGATCGGCTGGCCGCGGCAGGCGGCGGCGGACCCCGTCACGGATTCAGGAGGTGACTTCATGAACCAGCCCGAAGAGATGACCCGGCGGCCGGCGCCCGACGCACACCAGACGCCGGCGTGGGCGCGGATCTCCTATCGGGAAGATCCGGACTATTCGCAGCCCCTGTTGGAAATCCCGCCGGCGGATCGGGACCGGATGTTCCGGCGATTGCGCTTCCTCTATGGCGAAGCGGCGGCCCGACAAGCCATGCCCGAGCTGGAACGGATTCTGCGGGTGCACTACGCCCACAAGCCCGCCGCCCTCGTCGAGGCGGAGCAGACCATCGATCCACGCGAGCGGTTCACGGAGAAAGACCTGGCGCTCATCACCTACGGCGACATGGTGGGCGGGGCGGCGGGCGCCTCCCCCATGGCCATCCTGCACGAGTTCATCACCGCCCTGAATCGGGGCGCGGTCAACACGATTCATCTGCTCCCCTTCTTTCCCTACTCCTCGGACCGGGGTTTCGCGGTGGTGGACTTCTCCCGCGTCGATCCGAAACTGGGCACGTGGGACGACGTCCGGAGCCTGGGCCTGGATTACGCCCTGATGTTCGACGGGGTGCTCAACCACTGTTCGTCCCGCAGTCGGATGTTCCGGAACTTCCTGAACGGCAATCCGTTCTATCAGGATTTCTTTATCGCCTACGACTCTCCGGAGGAGCTGACGGCGGATCAGCGCCAAAAGATCTTCCGGCCACGGACCTCCGACATCCTGACCCGGTTTGACACCTACCGCGGTCCCAAATACGTCTGGACCACCTTTTCCGAAGACCAGATCGACCTCAATTTCAGAAACCCCGCCGTGCTCTTGCGCGTCCTCGACGGCCTGTTGCACTATGTTCGCAACGGGGCCGACATCCTCCGGCTCGACGCCGTCACCTACATCTGGGCGGAACCGGGTACGGAGTGCGTGCATCTGCCGGAAACCCACGAGATCGTCAAGTTGCTGCGGGACGCGCTGGGCGTGGTGGCCCCCGGAGTCGCCCTGCTCACGGAAACGAACGTGCCCCACCGGGACAACATCTCCTATTTCGGCAACGGGCAGGACGAGGCGCACATGGTGTACAACTTCGCCCTGCCGCCGATGGTCCTCCACGCCTTCTACCGGGAGGACGCGACCGCCCTGTCCCGTTGGGCGCACGAAGTGCGCAATCCGTCGGATACCGCCACCTTTTTCAACATCCTGGACACCCACGACGGCGTCGGGCTCATGGGCGTGAAGGAAATCCTCCCGCCGGAGGAGATCGCCCACATCATCCGCCGGGCCGGTGAAAACGGGGCGTACGTCTCCTACAAGATGACCGCGGAAAAAACCGAGGAACCGTACGAAATCAACACGACGTGGTGGAGCGCCCTGAACGGCGACCGGAATCGGGAGCGCATGGACCTGCAGGTCCGCCGCTACCTCGCGTCGCGGAGCATCGCCCTTGTCCTCCAGGGCGTGCCCGGCATTTACGTTCACGGAGCCGTTGGCAGCGCCAATGACCACGAGCTGGTCCGCCGGACGGGGGTCAAGCGGGACGTGAACCGGGCCGTGATCGACATGCGGCAGATCGGCGGGTGCCTGATGCAGCCGGAATCGAAGCAGGCGCTGCTGGCGCGGCATTGGCCGGCGCTGAACCTGACCCGAACCCGGGAGCGGGCGTTCCATCCGCAGGGAGCGCAACGGGTGCTGTCGGTGTCACCCCGGGTGTTCGCGGTCCTGCGGACGTCCCCCGAAGGGGATCGGCAGGTTCTGGCCATGACCCACGTGGCCAACCGGGCGGGAGTGGTGACGGTGCCCCTGTCCCAGACGGGGATCGACGCGTCCCGCTGGCGCGACCTGATCAGCGGCCGGACGTTCGACGCGACGGCCGGGGAATTGCGGATCGCCCTGCAACCTTACGAGGTGATCTGGCTGTCGCCCGCGAATGCCTCGGTGGACTGACGCCTCCGGGACGCCGGCCGCGGTTCCCGCCCGGCGGACGGGAAATGCCCGCCATTCTGAATCCCGGCTCCCTCCGCGCACTTCTAACAAAATGAAGAGTGTATGAAACTTTGCTGATCCGCTCCCGCCCGGGGGCGGATCGACCAACCCCACCGAGGAAACCGGACCGCCGGTTTCCTTATCTTGGTATCATGACAGCACCGTCGCCGGGCACCCGGCCCGGCGGCGCACTTTCGGCGGCGGAGGGTGACCGGCAATATTGACAGGGAAACGGTCGAAGTTGTCCGTCTGAACGATGGTGCGCCTGATGAACGACTGACCGAGGAGGAACAGGTATGCGTCTGACAATCTGTCTGCTGGTGACGGTTCTGGGATTGGCCGGCGGTTGGGCGGCGGGCGCGCCGTCCGCCGGGGATGAAACGCGGGCGGAGCCGTACGCCGACGCCAAGGCGGTGCTGGAACCGTTCGCCGGAGCGCTCGAGACGTTTGTGGCCCGGATGGAAGAAGCGGCCACCGCGGCAGCAGTGGCGGCGGCGGTGAACGCCCTGGCCGACGAGATGGCGCGGCTGATCCCGGAGCTGAACGCGATCCGCGCCAAGTACCCGGAACTGGCCGACGAACGGACCCATCCCGAGGAGTTGAAGCCGCTGCTGGCCCGGATCGACAAGGATTTCCAGAGTCTGATGAAGGCCTACCACAAGGTGGGCGAATACCGTGAGGATCCGGCGGTGCAGGCGGCGGACGCGCGCTACCGCGAGGTCATGTCCGGTCTGAAATAGACGACCGGACCGCGGCCACCAGGCGGTCGGCGCCGGCGCGGAGCAAGCTGGCCGCCGCCCGCAGGCAGTCGAGCAGCCGCCGGAGGCCGCGGTCCCACTGCACCACCGTCACCGCGCCGCCGGCGCCGCGCCGCTCCACCGCCACCACTCGCCCCAGCACCTCCCGGGCCGGGACGGGGGGGTCCAGGGCGGCGGCGGCGTCACCCTTCGTGCGAAAGACACAGCCGCCGTCGGGCGCCTGCCGCCGGAACAGCACCCGGTGCAGGCGGAGCCGGCCGGCGTTGTTCAGGGTGAGGACCATGTCGCCGAAGCGCGCCGGGGCGTCCGCCGTCCGCACGAGGTGGACCACGGCGCCGTCGGGCAGCGCCGGGCGCATGCTGCGGCCGGTGACCCGCACCCGCACCAGGAAGCCGCGGCTCAGCAGTTCCGCCAGCATGACGCCGGCGCGGGGCGAGTCCAGGGCCAGGATGTCCGGCGTCTCGCCGGTCAGGATTTCGCCGGTGTGCTCCAGCTTGATGGGCGGACGGGGATCGAACTCTCCGTCGTCGGACACCTTGATCACGCGCAGCGGTTCCACCTTGGGATCGGGCGGTTTCAGATCGGATGGGTCATCCATGCGCGGTCCCCCTGTCTGGCAAATGGGAGAGTCATCGGACGGCGGCGGCGATTGTATCGGCCACCGTCGGGTCCGGCCGGAACGCCAGCTCCCGGCCGGGGGTCTCGCGGGCCACCGCGCCGACGAAGTCCAGCAGGTCCGGCAGCACCTCCGCATGATACCACGGGATGGAGGTCACGGGGAGCAGGCGCTCCATCGCCTCACGGGGCGACAGGGGCGCCACCCGGTTGGCGTCGGCGTGTTGCAGGAACAGCAGGCCGCCGAGGGGCGCGCCGGCGTTGCGGGCGATGTCGGCCTCGCCGGCCCACGGCGTGCCGAAGGCCCACAGGCGTCCGTCGATGCGCCGCACCACCATCCGGTCGTCGCTGAGGAGCGCGAAGCCGCCGTTGGCTAAAAGCTGCCGGGCCAGCGTGGTCTTGCCGGCGCCGGACCGGCCGGGGAAGATGTACGCCTTGCCGTCGAGGACCGCCCCGGCGGCGTGGACGATGCACCCCTCGCGCCGCGCCAGCGCGTACATCATAAGCAATTGGTCCAGCGGGTAGCGCAGGGGGTTGATGAGCGCCGGTTGGCCGCGGTGCAGCGTGCGCAGGCCGGGGCCGCAGCGCACCGTGGCCGAGGCGAGGGAACGGTCCAGCCACGTGTCCCAAAGCGGCGGGGGTCCGCTTGGCGCGGGCGGCAGCCAGAAACGGAATCCGGCGTCCTCGCGGGCCATGGACCATGCGCCAGGGTTGTTCAGGAAGACCGCCGCGGGCTCCGGGGTAACGAACGGGTGGTCATCGAAAGCCAGGCGGATGACGATGTCGAACACCGCCGGGCCGCGGGCGACGCGACCCTCGAAACCGTCGTAGCGATTCGGTGAGGAGGTGACGCCGGAAGGCGCGGGCAGGGACTCCGGCGCCACCAGCGGCAGCGGCGATCGGAGGCGGAGGTTGACGTGTCCGATGGAGAGGGTCCGAATGGGCATGGCATTACCGATGAGGGCCGTGGGTGAGCTCTAGCCAAAACCTGCCGTCAGCCCGCGGACAGGACCGCGCCGAAACTAGGAACCCGGAGTCGCCTTACAAATTCCGTTCAGACAGAGATTTGTGCCTGCGCCGTTATCGGATGTGTTCCGCTTGCAGCCGATCGCCAGGACTTCCTCGGCCAGCAGCTCGATCACACGGAGCCGGGGCTTGTCGTATGCCTGTTTGTCGGTCTGATGAGTGTCTTTGTTCACGGATCAGTCTCCTATCCGGGTCTGGTATCGATGCAGTCGCTCGGCGCGCAGCCGGCCCAACTGGCACACATAATCAGCGGGGGTGGTCTCTGCGCCAGTCTCCAGCTCGAAAAACGCCGGGCAGCTTCCGCACACAAGGCGTGCCTCGCAGCGGCTGCACGGGAAACTGTTCCCGGCCATCTTATCATGCAGCCGAGGGATGATATCACGCCAAATTTGCTTGAACTCTGCGCGGAGCAGGTCCGCCGCCGGCCGGGCCACCATGAGGCAGGGCCGCAGGGTGCCGTCGGCGTCCACGTGGAAGCCCGTGACCCCGGCGCCGCAGGTGTAGAGGCGCCGGTCCTCGGGCAACGTCTCGTACTTGTCCTGAAACTCCGCCCACTGGCGGCGCCGCACCGGATCGGCCAGCTCCAGCTCCACGGCGGTCTCCGGATCCACGCGGTGGTTCAGAGGTTCGCGGCCGCCGTCGAGACGGGGATTGATGGCGCTGTCCAGGCGGAACGGCACCTCCAGCTCCCGGGCGTAGGCCTCCAGGGCGCCGAGCTCCGCCGCGTTTTCGCGCATCAGGATGGTTTTAAGGGCCAGCTGCACGCCGGCGGCGCGCAGGCGCTCCACGCCGCGGCGGGCGCGCGCCCAGGCGGTGGCCGAGCCGGTGATCCGCTCGGTGGTGGCGGCGGTGGCGCCGTAGAGCGACACCTCCACCAGCCGCGGCGGCAGCTCCCGGAACAGCCGCACCAACCGCCGGGACAGCCGGGTGCCGTTGGTGAACACGGTGACCAGCATCCCCAGCCCCTTGGCGTGACGGTAGATGAGGTCAAAATCCCTGCGCAGGAGCGGCTCGCCGCCGGTCAGGAGCAGATCCAGGCAACCCGCGGCGGCCACCTGGTTCAGGATGTCCAGCCACCGGGCGGTGGCGAGCTCGTTGCTCGCGCGGCGGCGCCGCTCGGCGCCGCCCAGGTAGCAGTGCACGCAGCGCAGGTTGCACCGGGCCGTCAGCTCCAGGCTGCCCGACAGCGGCACCCGCGCCGCCCGGGCGGCGGCGCCGAAGCGCTGCAGGTACTCCTGGTTGGACGGACAGACCGGCATCATGAACTCTCCACACTTATGTTCGCGCGATGAGCCCGGCGGCAATCAGCTCGGAGACGAACTCGCCCAGATCCCGTTCCGCCTCGTCGCGGGTCACGGCGAACCGCTCCAGCAGCTCGTCACGGATCCGGCCCAGCGGCTGCTTGCCGTCGAGGCGCTCCCAGATGAACCCAGCCACCCCTTCGAGGGCGAAGATCCGCTGCAGGTCCGCCAGCCGCCCGCTCACGGGCACCACCAGGGTCTCGCCGGCGATGGCGCGGCTCACGAGCTCCTCCTTCTTATTATAGACGGCGGCCCAGTCCGGCGACGGGGCCGGGTTCGGTCGGTTCACCGCTCACCTCTTGATCAGCAGGGCGGGGTCGCCCAGCAGGATGTAGAGATCGCGGTGGTAGGCGGCCGTTGGATCGGCCGGCGTCCAGGCGGCCAGGGCGGCGCGGATGGCGTCGCCCAGCGTAGCGTGACCGCGATCGAGCTCGGCGGCCAGAGCGGCGTTGAGTTCGGCGGCGGCGGCGTTGTCCGACAATCCGGCGGGGGCGTAGACGGCGATGGCGCCGCCGTCGGGTTGGGCCAGCAGCGCCTCGCCCAGGCC
>CALAMB010000129.1 GCA_937925645.1 uncultured Acidobacteriota bacterium | reverse complement strand
TACGCCGACGAGGTCAAGGTGGCGTTCACCGGCGAAAGCCACATGGGGTTCCACGGCGTGAGCGTGGGCGGGATCGGCACCTCGCTCATCCCGCTGCCGGGCGACCAGTTCTTCCTCATCGCCCCGCCGATCCTGTTCCATCGGGTGAGCGCCGCTCCGGAGGCGCCGGAAACGCCCACTGCGGTGAAGCCGAAACCGACGGTCACGCTGACCGCCCGCGACAATCCCATCGCCGGCGACGGGGAGAGCACCACCGCCGTGGTCTTCCAGTACCGGGACGCGCAGGGCCGCCCCCGCGCCGGCGTGCGCGCCAACTGGAAGTTGGATTTCTACGGCGTGTTTTCCGCCGCCCAGCGCGGCCGACTGCTGTCTGCCGAGCCGGTCACCGGCGCCGACGGCACCGCCCGGGCGGTTTACCAGGCGCCCAGGATGGACGCCAAGGACATGCAGGAGACCGGCGCCGTCAAGAACCGGGACGTCATCGTCGAGTACGCCGCCGGTGAGGACTCCGGCCGGGTCATGTGCCAGATCGGCGTCATGCGGTCCGCCCCCCTCCGGCTGGTGGTGGAGAAGCCGGGCCTGGAACGGGCGGTGCTGCCGCTGCAAATCGGCAGCCTGAACGGAACCATCACCGGCCGGCTCCTGCTCAAGGTCACCACCTATCGCCTCCCCGGCACGGCCACGCGCATCCCCGTCAACGACGCCACGGTGAAGCTGGAGGGGGACGAGAAGGTCCTCAAGTGGGCCGCCGTCGACGTGGTGAACACAGACAGCGAGGGCCGGTTCACCCTGAAGATGCACATGAGCAACTGGCCCCGCTGGGACAAGGAGCTCAAGAATCCCTTCCTGGTCGCGCCATCGGTGCGGTTGCTGGGGCTGCAGCACAACGCCCTGGCCCACCTGGGCAAGTGGGAGGCCTCCGCCGAGGTCAAGGCCCGCAGCCAAACCTTCGTCCAGGGCGCCCAGACGCAGGTGGCCGAATTGAGCGCCGAGGACGCCGAGGGACTCGTCAACAAAATGGAACTGTTCGGCTGGATGCTCCTGGTGCTCAAGGACACGCGCAAGGACGCCACCGACGCCGGCCAGGAACTGCTGGGCCATGCCTGGACGCTGTTTCAGGCCGCGGCCAGCTACTTCTACGCCGACTCCAAGCTGGACAAGTACATCAAGGATAAATACAAGCAGCTGGAAAAGACCGTCGGGCTGCGCAAGCTCCAGACACTGAAGGCCCGTTGGGAGAAGAGCCAGAGCGATCCGTCCAGCGTGTCGGGACAGATTTACCGCTGGTTGTTCAAATGGTTCTTCAAAACTCCCCCGGTCGAGCGGCTGGTGGACAACCGCCAGACCCGGCGGGTCACTCGCAGCATGCTCAACGAACTGATCCTGCCCCAGATCATTAAACGGATTTCCGATTTTCTGGGCGAATACGTTCCCGAGATGCCGTTCCCCGACATCAAGGGAGCCATCACCAGCGCGCTACTGGCGCCGTACGACGACCTGGCCAACCAGTTTCTGATCCTGTTCCTCGAAAACGAAGACTACGATTCGATCCGCGCCGCCCACACCCGCTCTTACGCCCAGCTCAAGGTCCGGCACGACTGGCTGGCCCGGGAATACCAGCAGATGGTGAAATGGCGCATCGCCGAGGAATGGCTCACCGTGCTGGTGGATACCATCAGCGAATGCGGTCAGGTGGCCATGAAGATCATCGGCACCATCTACCTGCAGCCGGAGATCGTCAAGCACGCCGAGACGCTGGAGAAAATCCAGAAGGTGTTCGACAACGTCATGGCCGGCGTGCGCTTCGTCGAGGAGTGCTACCGCTTCGTGGGCATCCTCAACAAGTCGCTCGATGTCGTGATGGTCACCACCGCCGACCTGTCGGGCGCCCCGGTTCAGGCCCTGTTGCTCCGGCCCGGCGCCGGGGACGCGCTCCGCGTGGCGCAGGCCGGCCTGCTCCCCGGCGGCGGGGATGCCGACACGCCCCGCCTGGAGCTGGCGGACAACATGGAGTGGGACGCCTTCACCGCCAGCGGCGGCCGCGTATCGGCCGACGCGCTGGCCTACCTCCTTGAGGCCGACGAGGCCGTCGCCGCCTGGGAGATGGCGACGGTGTCCGGCCTGTTCGCCCTGCACGGCGGCGCACCCGACCGGATGCAGGCGTACACCGACGGGTCGGAACGCTGGGAGTCGCTCCGGCGCCGCCTCCGCCTCCTGGCCCTGCGCGGCCTGGAGCGGCCCCTCACCGCCGCCGAGCGCGGCGACTGGGAGCGTTCGGTGAAGCGGTTCCAGGCGGAGACCGAAACCTACCAGACCCTGCTTGACGACACGGCCGCCGCCATCGACGACCTGCCTCCGGCCGCCGACGCCGCGATGATCGAGAACATCCGCCGACAGACGGGTGGCAGTTTCGTCTCGCGTGTACCCGCCTGGGTGTGGTTCGCGGCGGGCGCCCTGCTCGTGGTCATCGTCGCGGCCGTGCTCCTGGGCCTGGCACTGTCGCGGCGCTCCCGCCGGCGCGCGGCCGCGACCGCCGTCCCCCGACAACCGGTTCCGGCTTATCCGTCACCCACTCCGTCGTTCCCGCCCACCCCGCCACCCGCGTACGCGGCGCCGGCTCCCGGCCGCGCCGCACCGCTGCCGCCGGCGGCCTCGGTGACTCCATGGTCAGGCCCTCTGCTTCGGGACAACCTGGGCCGCGCGCACGCGCTGGCCGTCGCGTGCGTGACGCTGGGCGCGGCGACGGACAACACCATCGTCCTGCCGGTGCCGGGGGCGTCCCAGCACCACGCGCGCATCTGGCGCACCCCGCAGGGCACATTCTGGATCGAAGACCTGGGAAGCACCAACGGCGTGTACATCGACGCCCAGCGCTGTGCCTCCGGGTGGCTCACGCCCGGGGCCGTGATCACCCTGGGCCAGTGGCAGGCCCGCTTCGAACCCGGCGGCTGATACAATTGCCGCGTCTTTCTCTGTGTCCCCTGGGCCTTCGTGGTGACGGAACCCGCCGATCTCCAAGGAGCGCGACATGAAACTTACCGAACTGGTGGATGAACTCGACCGGCTGCTGAACATTAATGCCATCGAGGACGAATCGGCCAACGGCCTCCAGGTGGAAGGCCGCGCCGAGGTTCGCCGGGCGGGCTTCGCCGTGGATTATTCGCCCGAACTCGCCGTCCAGGCGGCCGCCGACGGGGTGGACCTTCTGTTCGTCCACCACGGCATGATCTGGGGCGGCCTGCGCCACGTGCGCGGGGTGACGCTGGCCTATCTGAAGCCGCTCATCGAACACGGGATTTCTCTCTACGCCGCCCACCTCCCGCTGGATGTGCACCCGGAGTTGGGACACAACATCCAGATGGCCCGCCTGTTGGAACTGAAAGACCCGGCGCCCGTGATCGACTACAAGGGCGCGCCCATCGGCATCCTGGGCTGCACCGGCGAGGCGGTGACGCGCGACCAGGTGTTGGCCAAGATCCGCGCCACCATCTCCTGCGACGTGCATTTTCTCCCCTTCGGCCCCGAGCGGGTGAGCCGCGTGGCCATCGTGAGCGGCGGCGGCGCCCGGCTGGCCCTGGACGCCCGCGCTGCCGGCGCCGACTTCTACCTGACCGGTGAGACCTCCCACAGCGCGTACCACCAGATCAAGGCGGCGGGCATCAACGTCTGTTTCGCCGGCCACTACCTGACGGAAAAGTGGGGCGTGCTCGCGGTGATGCGCCACCTTCAGGAGCGGGGGCTAGTCGAAGGAAAGTTCTACGACATCCCCACGCCGTTCTGATTGCGCGGGATTGATCGTGCCCGGTTTTTACCGTTGTACCGCCTTACGTGTGGCGTCGTTGCTTCTGGGCTGTTTCGGTGATCTGCAGCAGTGTTTCGGCTCGCTCGCGGATCGGATGATCGGGTTCGATATCCGCCATAACCCGCCGAAGCTCCTCGGCCGCCTCGTCGATCCGACCCTTTAGCAGCAATTGCTGCGCCAGGTTGCTGCGGGCGCATTTTTCACCCGGACACGTCGCCAGCGAGCGGGCAAAGCAATCTGCGGCCTCGTCGAACCGCCCCTGGGCCTGGTACACCGCGCCCAGGCAGGCATAGATGTCAGGGTTTTCCGGCGCCAGGATCATCGCGCCCCTCAGCACGTTTTCGGCATCGGCATAATCGCCACGGCTGTAATAGAACTGGCTGATTTCCATGAAGAGGTGGATCTCTTCCGGGCTGGCTTGGATGTTCAGCTTGGCCATGATCAATCCCCCCGCAGATTGCGCATCTTGCTCTGGATGGTCTCCCGCATCGCCACCAGGTCCAGCACCAGCTTGTCAACCAGCCGATACGCTTCCCGGAGCGTCTGCACCTCCTGAAGCGCCTCAGGATCGTCGTTGGCCGCCTCGATTTCCGCCAAATCCTGAGCTGTCTGCCGGCTGAGGCTCTCGATCCGGTTCTGCCCGTGAGCCACCACCCAGCCCAGCGTCTCGTATCTCCCGGCCGCCAAGCGGCCGGACGCCCCGATCTCGGCCTTGGATAAATCGAAAGACCCGTGTGGCAAGACGCCGTATTTCATCACTATCGACGGGGACGGCGTCCCCGACACCCCCGGCCCGGCGGCGGGTGTAATGCCATATTTCAATGTCAGACTGGTGCCGCCGGGCAGACCACTCGGAGAGATCACACCGTATACCAGAACCGGCGACGGTGTGGAGACGGCGGCTTTCGCCCGCTCGCTCAAGTGTTCGAACATGGGCGCCAGCACCCCGCCGGCCGCCGGCGTTTTCATCACCTCGCTCATGGGCGCCGCCCTGGCGGCCGCCTCGGCGGCGGCACCGGCAGCCGTCTCGATGGCCCGAAACGCCGCTTGCAAATTGATCACACTCATGGACTCCCTCCTTCGGCCAATGTCATCTTGCGGCCGCCTGCCGCGCGCCTTCAAACGCATATAGGCAATACGGCGCATGGTGAGTCGCTCCCGTCAGGGAGTGCGACACCGCGTTGCAGCCACCGGCGCACTGGCGGCCGTGGACGCAGCCGGCGCACAGGCCGCCCAACATCTCCGGCGTGAATTCCCGGTTATAGGCGAAGCCTCCGGGCCGGTCCCAGATCTCCAGCAGGGTTTGTCGCCGCAAGCTCCCCTCAATGAATCCGTCGTCCAGGATCGACAGGCATCCCTTGACCGACCCGTTGCTCTGAATGCCCACCGCACGAATGCCGGCCTGGCAGCCTCTCCAGGTCATGTCCCGAAGTTGGGGCTCCGCGTCTGACATGTAGCCGATGCAGTCGGCGGGTTCGGTCCGGGGGACTTGGCGCAGCCGGCGGGACTCGATGAGAATTGCCGCCAGTTCCTGATATTGAGCCGGCGAGAGGAACCAGTCGGCGTGCTCCCGAATCCGGCCGTAGAAGTTGCTGGTCTGAACCTGCCAGGCGTAGACCGGCCGAACGAATACAATTTCGTCCCGCAGGCGGCGGAGCTCCGGGAGGTTCAGGCTGTTCACCGTGGTCAAGACCGCAGCCGGGATCCCCTGCTCCAGCGTCGCATCGATGGCCGAGACGGCGATCTGAAAGGCTCCCGGGCGGTTCCGGATGAAGTCGTGGGTGGCTTCCAAGCCGTCCACGCTGATACCGACGTGGAGCCGGGGCACTTCATCCGCCAGCTCCCGCAGCCGGCGCAGGCTGTGTCCTCCCGCCACCAGGGCCAGTCCGTTGGTGATGATGCCCACCAGCAGGCCGTGCTGCAACAGGCGCCGGACGATGTCGGGCCAGTCATCCCGCAGCAGGGTCTCGCCGCCGGACAAGGTGACGTGACGGCAACCGGCTTCGGCCAGCTGGTCGCACACCCGCAGCGCTTCGGCCGTTGACAGTTCGTCCGCCCGCGCCGCTCCGGCCACCGACCCGCAGTGACGGCAGCTCAGGTTGCACCGCAGCGTGGTTTCCCAGACGGCCCGTTCCGGCCAGAAATAGGAGCGCATGGTTCACTCGACAACAGAAAACCAAACGTATTGTGTCGGTTTACCGATCCAGAAGCCCTATTGAAGCTTTGCTTAATTATAAACCCGGCTGCGTGAATGTGAAGTTGTTTTTCCAAAGTGCCCGTCCTCCCCGACAGACGCGGACACAGGCAGATACCCCGGCCGAGTGAATTGCTACTCCATCAAACCAATCGCATGTACAATAGTCACGATTGGCCGGGTCGGAAATGAATCACCATTTGATGGACAATGGATTTAGCATCGCAACATCCACGGGTTGATGCTGCCGGGCTGTACATCCACCTGCCGTTCTGCCGGGAGAAGTGCCTGTACTGCGACTTCGTCACATTCCCCCTGGGGCCGCTGGCGGAACCGTACCTCGCCGCGGTGGAGCGGGAGGCGGCCGCCGCAGCCGCGCGGGCGGAGCCGGCGTTCGCCCGGTTCGACTCCATCTACCTCGGTGGCGGCACCCCGTCGCTGCTGCCGCCGGCGGCGGTGGCCCACCTGCTGGACCGCCTGCGCGCCGTGTTCACCGTCTCACCGGATGCCGAGATCACCCTGGAATCCAATCCCGAGGACGTCAGGCCGGCAGCGGCCGCCGCATGGCGCGCCGCGGGGGTGAACCGGGTCACCGTGGGCGTTCAGACCGTTCACGCCCGCACCCTGGCCGAAGTCCGTCGTCACGGCGGTCCCGCTGCCGTCACCGCAGCGGTGGCGGCGCTCCGTGCAGCGGGCGTGGGGAACATCGCCCTGGATCTGATTCTGGGGCTGCCCGGAGAAGACACGACCCGTTGGGAGGAGAGCCTGGCGTTCTGCCTGGCGCTGGTGCCGGACCACCTGTCCCTGTACATGCTGGACGTGGATGACCACCCGGCGTTGGCGCGACGGATCCGCGCCGGCCGCTGGCGCCTGCCATCCGAAGAGGAGCTGGCGGGTTTTTACCTCACCGCCGTGCCGCGCCTGGCCGCGGCGGGCCTGCCCCAGTACGAGATCTCAAATTTCGCCGCGCCGGCGCGCCGCAGCCGCCACAACCTCAAGTACTGGCGATTGGCGCCGTATCTGGGGCTGGGCGTGGCCGCTCACAGCTTCGACGGACGGCGGCGCTGGTGGAACGAGCGCCGGCTGCGGACCTACCTCGACCGCGCGGCCGGCGGCGGCCGGGCCGAAGCCGGCGAGGAGGCGTGGGACTGGACCCGGCGGGCCCGCGAGTTCGTCATGCTGGGGTTGCGCCTGGCGGACGGCGTTTCCCGCGCCGAGTTTCAACACCGCCTGGGGCGGCCGTTTCCGACGGCGTGGGAGGCGGCGCTGAAAAAAAATATTGTCCCCTCCCTGGTGTTGGACGATAATGTCACGTTCCGCCTCACCCCCCAGGGGATGCTGGTCAGCAACGAAATCCTCCAGGAATTCTTCGATGCGAATTGATCTGCGCAGCGACACCCTCACCCAGCCGACGCCCGAGATGCGCCGGGCCATGATGGAAGCGGTGGTGGGCGACGACGTCTACGGCGAGGATCCCACCATCAACGCGCTCGAGGCCCGCGCCGCCGAACTCACCGGCAAGGCAGCGGCGCTGTTCATGCCCACCGGTTCCATGGGCAACGTGGCGGCATTGCTCAGCCACTGCGCGCCGGGCCGCGAGGTCATCTGCGAGGCCTCCTCCCACGTCTACAACTACGAACTGGCGTCCATGGCCGTCTTCGGCGGCCTGCTGCCGCGGGTGCTGCCGGGCGCGGGCGGCCGGATGGCGCCGGCGGACATCCGCGCGGCCATCCAGCCGCCGGTGTACTACCGGGCGAACGCCGGCCTCATCTGCGTGGAGAACACCCACAACCTGGCCGGCGGCACGGTGCTGAATCCCGCCTACATGGCTGAGGTGCGGGCCGTCGCCGACGCTTACGGCCTGCCCGTCCACCTGGACGGCGCCCGCATCTTCAACGCCGCCGTGGCCCTCGACGTGCCGGTGACGGAGCTGGCGCGGGACGCCGACTCGGTGATGTTCTGCCTGTCCAAGGGGCTGTGCGCTCCCGTCGGCTCCCTGCTCGCCGGCTCCCGCGAGTTCATCGCCACGGCCCGGGTGCACCGCAAGCGCCTGGGCGGCGGCATGCGCCAGGCGGGCGTGCTCGCGGCCGCCGGGCTGGTGGCGCTGGACACGATTCCCCCGCTCCTGGCCGAGGATCACGAGAAGATCCGGCGCTTCGTGCGGTTTTTCCAGCAGTACCCGTTCATCCGCCTGGACGCGGCGGCGACACAGACCAACATCCTGGTGTTCGGGGTGGACCACCCGCGGCGTTCCGCGGCGGACTTGCTCCGCCTGCTCGCCGAACAGGACGTGATCGCCTCGGGCTTCGGCGACCGGATCCGCCTAGTGGCTTACCGCGACATCACCGACGCCATGGTGGACCGCTGTTTGGAGATCCTGGCGGAGTTGTTCCGCCAGCAGTTCTGATCCGAGAGGTGGCTCGATGTGCGGAATCGTCGGCATCTTCACTCGCCAGCGGCGTGACATCCCAGAGCAGGCGTCACTGGCCCTGTTCGCCGAGCAGCACCGCGGCCAGGAAAGCTGCGGCCTGGCCTGGGCGGAGAACGGCCGGATCCGGCTGCTCAAGGCCATGGGCCTGGTGAAGGAGGTTTTCACCACCGACGTGCTGGCCGGCCTGCACAGCCATTGCGCCGTCGGCCACGTCCGCTACCCCACCCAGGGTGGCGCCACGCTGGAAAACGCCCAACCGCACCTGGTGGAAACCCTCAGCGGCCCCCGCTACGCCCTGTCGTCCAACGGCGACCTGATCAACTACCCCTCGCTCCGCGAGGAGCTGGACCGGAACCACGTGTACCTGGCGACGCGCAACGACGGCGAAGCCATGATCCGGCTGCTGGTCCACCTGATGGAGCGCGAGGGGATGAACCCCGTCGCGGCCATCCAGACCCTGTTCACCCAGCTCGAGGGCGCTTTCTCCACCGTGTTCATGACCCTCGACGAGATGTACGCCTTCCGCGATCCGTACGGCTTCCGGCCCATGCTGCTGGGAGAGCTCGAGGACGGCTGGGCCGTCACTTCGGAAAGCTGCGCCCAGGACATCCTGCGCACCACCAACATCCGCGAGGTGGAGCCGGGTGAGATCCTTATCTTCCGGCCTACCGGCATGACCTCGATCCGCACCGACGCCCGGTTCTTCCGCGGCGATCATCGGCCCGGCACGGCGCACTGCGTGTTCGAGCTCATCTACTTCGCCCGCCCCGACTCCTTCCAGTACGGCAAGCAGGTGTACCGCATCCGGCAGCGCATCGGCCAGACGCTGGCCGGCTACGACGACTTCATCCCCGACTGCGTCGTGCCGGTGCCCGACTCGTCCAACTTCATCGCCCAGGGCTACTCCGAGGCGAGCGGCGCGCCCTACTCCATGGGGCTTATCCGCAACCACTACGTGGGCCGGACGTTCATCAAGCCGGTGCAGCAGTTCCGCGACGAATCGGTGAAGCAGAAGTTCAATCCGCTGGCCGGCTTCTTCACCGGCAAGCGGGTGGTGCTGGTGGACGATTCCATCGTCCGCGGCACCACCTTGCGCAAGCTCGTGCGCATGATCCGGTCGGCGGGCGCCCGCGAGGTGCACGTCCGGATCGGCTCGCCGCCCGTAAAGTTCCCCTGCTACTACGGTATCGACACGCCCACCTACGAGGAACTCATCATCAACCAGATCAGCCAGGAGCAGCTCCGCATCCACATGGAGGCGGACTCGCTCAAATACCTCGAGCTGAAAGATCTCCTCGGCATCGTGGAAAACGGTTCCCAGTTCTGCGCCGCCTGCTTCGACGGCCGCTACCCCGTGGGCATGCCTATCCCTGGAAAGAAATCGCAGTGCTGATCCTGTTTCGTCCAAAGGTTTGATAGTTCGATATGGCCGCGATCACCCGCGCTGACTGTCTGGCCGCCGACCGCGCCGACCCGCTGGCGGCGTTCCGCCGCCGCTTTTGCCTTCCCCGTGGCGTGACCTACCTTGACGGCAATTCGCTCGGCGCTCTACCGGCGGCCACCGCCCCCCGGGTGCGCGCCGTGATCGATGCCGAGTGGGGCCGGGACCTGATCCGCTCCTGGAACCGGCATGGCTGGGTGACGCTCCCGGGGCGCCTCGGCGACAAGATCGCCCGGCTCATCGGCGCCGCACCGGGCGAGGTGTTGGTGGCCGACTCCGTGTCGGTCAATGTGTTCAAGTTGCTGGCGGCGGCGATGCAATTGCGGCCCGGCCGACGGGTGATCCTGTCGGACCGGGGCAATTTTCCCACCGACCTGTACATCGCCCAGGGCCTGACCCGCCTGCTGGACGGTCGCGCCATGCTGCGGGTGGTGGAGGAAGGCGAAATCGCCGCGTCGATCGATGCGGACACAGCGGTGGTGATGCTCACACAGGTCAATTACCGCAGCGGCCGGCTGCACGACCTGCCCGGACTGACCCGCCGCGCCCACGACGCCGGCGCGCTGGTCCTCTGGGATCTGGCCCATTCGGCCGGCGTCTTGCCGCTGGACCTCAAAGGGGCAGGGGTGGATCTGGCGGTGGGCTGCGGCTACAAGTACCTCAACGGCGGACCCGGGGCACCCGCCTTTCTCTTCGTCGCCCGGCGGCATCAAGCCGTGGTGACGCCGGCGCTGCCCGGGTGGTTCGGGCATGCCGAGCCGTTCGCCTTCGACTCGGAGTACCGGCCTGCTCCGGGCATCGCTCGGCTGCTTTGCGGCACGCCGCCGGTCCTCAGCATGGCCGCACTCGAAGTGGGTGTCGATCTGTCCCTGGAAGCCGATCCGGTGTGCGTGCGCGCCAAGTCCGTCGCCCTGACGGAGCGCTTCATCGCCCTGGTGGAGCAGTTCTGCCCGGGACGGTTTGACCTGGTCAGCCCGCGCGACCCGGAGCGTCGGGGCAGCCAGGTCAGCCTGGCTCAGCCGGCCGGCTACGCCATCGTCCAGGCGCTGATCGCCCGCGGGGTCATTCCCGACTTCCGGGCACCGGACATCCTTCGCTTCGGTTTCCCCCCCCTGTACACGCGACACCTCGACG
This sequence comes from uncultured Acidobacteriota bacterium, assembly GCA_937925645.1. GTDB lineage: Bacteria > Acidobacteriota > JAAYUB01 > JAAYUB01 > JAAYUB01 > JAAYUB01. Next base: position 9,331 of record CALAMB010000129.1, on the reverse strand, counting down.
TCTGGAACGCCGTGCGCCACCTGCGGGCCGTGATGGACGGGAACGAGTGGAACCGCCCGGAATACCACCAGCGCCTGACGGTCACTTAACAGATTGAAATTTTGTTCCGCTGAAGGCCGCGGCCGCGTCTTCAAACGTCACGTCCGGTTCACCGGCAAGACTCCCGCTGCAGGCGCACGGCCCGGTCCAAGAGGTCGGGCAGCCAGAGCCCCGCATCGAAGTAGCGCGCTTTCCACGCCGGTTCCAGACGGTCCAGCAGGAGGCACTTGCCCAAGCCCAGATGATAGAACTCGGTCCGGCTCCTGGCCACCCGCCCGGTCGTGGCCGACCAAGCGGACGGCTTGCTTGCGATTGCCCCCTGGTCCGGAAAGTGCATGTGTCAACTGCGGTCATATTCCAAAAAGAACGTCTTGCCATTGCCGGGTTCCCCGTCCCACACGAAGATCCTCTCCTTGGTAGAGCCGCACTCGGCAGAGTCCTTGACGAAGGCGCCGAAACGGTTAATGCCGATGACGTGTTCGCAGCCCTTCCGGACGATCAGGAAGTTGAGTGCCTACCGCCCGTCGGCCACGTTCTTCTCGCTGGGTTGCCCGAGAATCATCCGGGCCATGTTAACGATAGCAGATTCTCGCCACGGAGGCGCGGAGCACACATTCGAAGCCTGACTGACCGTAAAAATGCGGGGGGAGGAATTATTCGACTCCCTGGCCTCCGTGTCTTCGTGGCTATGTGGACTGTTTGTGGCATCATCGTTTTCAGATTGATACATGACCCGGCTTACCCCTACAATTGGATCGTTGATCCAAAGGAATCAGAACCATTCAAGGAGGCTGTCATGAAGCGTGTAAACCGCTCATCCATTTTAGGTTTTTGGGGAGTCTCGGTGCTCCTCCTGTTGACCAATGCGGCACTGGCATTCGAGAAGGAATACACCTTCCAGCTGGTGAACTGGGACGAGCAGACCCTCAACCTGGACGAACCCGACATGTGGGTACGGCTGCGGGTCTCATCGCCGGAGGCCCAGGACGAAAAGGCCCTGGACGCCATGTATCAGAAGAGCGTCCTGCCAGAGCTGGAAAAGGAACGCGCCCAATTGAAAGAAAAATTGATCGCCATCGACAATCAGCTCAGCGATGAGAACCTGAGCGACGATCAGGTGCGAGCCCTGTGGAACCAGGCCAATGACGACTACCACCAGTCGGTGGACCGGGTCACCATCATCGCCCGCAGCTGGCACGGCTACGACCACCATTCTTTTATCGGCGCGCTGGCCGGCTCCACCTCAACTGCCGGGAGTAGTGTCGGCAAGGAGTGGACCAAGACCACCTCCCACACGGAGACGACCAGAACCACCACCCAGGAGGGATCCACCACCCATACAGAGACGCATCGAACGACCAAGAGCACCAGTACTTCGTTCGGGGTGAGTGTCGATCCGGTGGGAGCGGTGATGCAGCTTTCCGGCCTGTTCGGCAAGAAGCGGCAGCAGTCGCTGGAGCCGCGCTATTTCCCCGGGGTTCGCTCAGCCATCGACGGGGCCAACCAGCTGGGCGGCGTCGCCCAGAAGGACAGCCAGGCCTACACCAAGCTCGTACGGGCCATCCGGGATTACGACGCCTCGTCCGAGAAGTCCAAACAAAAGTCCCTGAAGAACATCCACTCGCTATTGGACGGGCTCACCGGCCGGAACCGGGACATCCGTCAGCGGGCAGGGCAGCTGCAGGCAGTGGTCCAAAAGGCGTTGGCAGACGGCGCCCGGAACGACTCGCACATCGCCGACACCCTGGCCAAGTTGAACATTGGCGCAGCTTCCATGGACGGGATCGCCCAGAGCGTGGACCGGGCCCTGGCCGATTTGAGCGTCCGGGTGGACGAAGGGGCCGGCTTCCAGGAACAGTCCGCCGCCCTGATGAACGCCGTCGGGGCCCGGGACCAACTGGTGAGCAACTTGCAAAAACTGGCTTACCAGGTCTCCCGGGACATGGAATACTGATAAGTACTTTATGATGAAGGGACTCGGATCAGAACCCCGGTCAGGAGACAGGCCGGTGCGGCAACCTGGACAAGAGGACGTGGTACCGGGAGCAGGACTGCGGGAATTCACATGCACGCAACGGCCGCCAGCACGCTCAGTGTGATCACCACCCACAGCAGCCGCAGCGAACCACGATCCTCACTCCGGGCGGACGACGCGTCGGCTCGCTTGAAAATCGCCAAGGCGATCTCCGACACGGGGAACAGGGCCACAACCGACCAGAGGACTGAGCTGAGCATAGACACCGCCTTCGGCCGCCGGATGTTCGGACCTTCAATGTTTGTTCGAACGACGGATGATGCCACATGCATCGAAAACCGTGATATCCGGGACGAGGTGCTGTTTACGGCCACACCTGGCGCAGGGAGGTCAAGGTCAACTGGAACGTCGCGGCCGCCGTGGGCTGGTCGCTCCGGCTGTCGCGGCGCATGATGTCGATGAGCCCGCCGGGGAGTTTCGGCCCCACATACTGCAGGAGCGGGGCCAGAAACCCCGGGACGTGGCGGATGGACACGTCCCTGGAGCCGTTGAGCAGGCATACCAGATCGTCCATCACCATCTCCTCGGGGCCCTGCAGGTCGAAGCTCCCGCTCTCGCCCGACTCGAGCGCGGCCAGGATGGCGGCCACGACGTCCCCGATGAAGGCGGGCGCGACGCGCTGCCGGCCGCTGCCGAGGACGGTCACGCTCCCCTTCGGGCCGGCGAGCAGGGCGCTCGCCGTGGGGCCGGGCGCCTCCGGCGGGCCGATGATGTGGGCGCACCGGAACACGGCTAGCGGAATTCGGGTGTCCCGGATCAGTTGCTCGGCGCGGGCCTTCGTCTGGAGGTAGGGGTTGGCGGCGGTTTCCGCCGCGCCGAGATAGCTCAGGAACACCACGAGGCGCGCCCGGCCGCCCTCAAGGGCCTGGATCAGACGGTCGGCGGGCAGGACGTTGGCCTTCATGTAGTCGTGGTCGGGCGGTTTGAGCGTCCCCGCCAGATGCACCACCGCCTCGGCTCCGCGGATGGCGTCCCGGGCGGCGTCGGCGGCGAGCCAGTTGGCGATGGTGGCGCACCCCGCGAAGGTCTGCGGCGTGCGCACCAGGGCGGTGGGGGCGGCGCCCCGCTGCACGAGCTCGTTCAGCAGCCGGCGGCCCACCTGGCCATTGGCGCCCGTGACGACGATGGATCGAGGCAGCATGCGTTCCTCCTGCCCGCTGGAATCAGATCCTGGCTCCTGACATCGGCTTCACTTTATCCGTCATTTCATGGGCTGGCGGATGACGGTCTTCCATTTGGCCGGGGCGGCTCGGCGGATATCGCTGAGGTAGATCTCGTGGTGCTTCCCCGCCAGTCGGCGCCCCAGCGACTCGATGAAGCGGTGCACCCGCTCCACCGCGGGGCCCTCTTCCGAAAACGGCCCCACGTGGAGAATCTGGGCGCACGCGCCTTCGGCCAGCACCTCGAAGCGCAGCCGGTCGATGGCCGCGGGCGCTTTCTTCCGCCGCACCTCGGCCACGGCGTGTTCCACAAGCTCGGCGGTGATGAAGTCCGGTTGCATGATCATGAGGGTCCACTGCCAGTTCGTCTTCTCGTGGATTGAAAACCGGGCCATATCATCGGTCCACCACAGGCCTTCCAGCGGCATCACGCCGTAATCCACGGCCAGCGGACCCTTTTTCACCATGAATTTGATGGCGTACGCCACCGCGAACAGCGCCTCCACGGCGGCGGCGAATTCCGGCGATCCATTGGGATCGCCGACGCCGTCCACCATCAGGTAGTGCATGGGTGGAACCTCCACCTGTGCCACAGCCTTTGCCGACGGGGCATAGAGGTGCTTCAACTGTTTTTTGTGATCGACGGTTGCCATACCGCCATTTTACCAGCCGTCGATCCCGACGGAAGCGGTATTTCGTGGCGCTAGGGATTCACCGTGTCCGGGGTGAAGTGTCGCGTCAGGGTTTCGAATAACCGGCCCGGAAACGCCATTTCCATCTCCTCCACACTTTTCAGTCCGAAGATTCGGGCGATGGCGAGCGGGTCGCAACGATAGTTCGTATGGCCCTCGTAGAAGCCGTAGTGCATGATGTAGTAGGGCACCATCTCGCTGAAGCCGATCCGGGTCAGGCGATCCGCCATTTCGCTGAACTGATCGGGGGGCAGGTGGGCGTACTTTTTCTTGAGGAAGTCGGTCTCGGCGGCGGAAAACTCCCGCCGGATGCCGATGTCGAAGCGCCCCTGGATCTCGTCCTGAAAGATGGAGACCTGCCATCCCTTGTGACCCCGGGCGGTCAGATGGACCATCCCGCCGTTGTAGTCAATGGCCGGAATGTGGTCCCAGAACCGGGTCCAATTCCCCGTTTCCATTTCCTTCAGGATGATGTTCCAGACGTGGAACAGCGGCCGGGCCAGCCGGGGATGGGTCAGGCCCAGCTGGCCGACGGTCCGGTTGTCCCCCCTGAGAACGCTCAGGATGTCCTCGTCGTCGGCCATGAATCCGGCGCCGGAGAGCCGGCCGGGCCGGCCGATGTAGGTGATGAGCGAGACGGGATACCCGGTGATCTGCCCCCGCCCTGCCAATTCCGACTCGGCGTGCAGTCCCGTGCGTGCCAAGGTGGGGAAATCGCCGGAATCAACGTGGAGCTGGTTGTCCTTCCCAAACAGGCTGTCGATCCGGTTGCTGTAGAGCAGCGGTGACCCCTTCTCCACGGTCACCGGGATCAGGGCGTAGCGGCCGTCCTTCAGGCGGACCCGGATGACTTCGGTCCCTTCGGGCGTTGTCCACGGCGACGGGATGTCGGGACGCGCCGCCAGGGTGGCGGGATAGAGCTGGAAGACCTGATCCTGATAGGCGATCGTCGCCGCCGGTTGGTCCTGTGCGCGCAACCACCCCCCCGTCACCGCGAGCCATGCTCCCATCAGGACGATCCCCCAAGAGCAGAAAGTGCGTATCATGGATCCCTCCTTGAACCGACGGCCAATCTTTCGTGGCCGGCTGTCCGCTCAAGAGCCGGGCGCCGCCGGGGCCGCGGAGGCCGCCGACGGCCGCAGCTCCAGAACCACCGCCATATCCACCCAGTAGACGCGTCCTCCAGAAAGAAAGAACAGGTACCGGCCATCGGGCGAAACACTGGGGGAGCGGGCCGGTTGCGAGAAGTTCATGGCCGGATGGATATTCACCGGCGTCGTCCACGAGCCGTCCGCCCGGCGGAAAGTCACGTGTAGGTAGAGCACCTCCTCCGTCCGCGGCCGGCTGGAGGCGAACAACAGGTAGCTTTCGTCGGTGGCGATCCATGGGCAGTAGTCGATGGAAGGGCTATTGATCCCCTCACCGAGAAGCTCGGGGGTGGTGTAGGCGCCGTCGATCCAGCGGGACCGGAAAATGCCCCGGTTGAACCCAACCCCCGCCTGCGTGCCGGTGAAATACAGGGTGCCGTCGGCGGACACGGTGGGCTGCGACTCCAGTTTGTCTGTGTTCACCGTGGAACCCGCAGGCACCGGCGAGCCCCAACCGTCGTCTGTTCGATCCGTCCACCAGATGTCGGCGCTGCCTCGCCCGCCCTCCAAAACCCCTTGGAAGTAGAGCCGATTGCCATCGGCTGACAGCGCCGGCGCCTGGATCCCGCGGCCAGGCAGCGGCACGGGGGCGGCCGCGCCCCAGCGGCCATCCTCCAGGGACACGGACAGAATCACCGGCGGAATCACCGACCAGTAGACCGCGCGGTGGTCGGGGCTGAACACGGGCGAGCCGTGCAGCCGGTAGCCGGCGTCCGAGATACGGCCGGCGGCAAACACCTGCGGGGTCCGGCCTGGCGGCGTCTCCCCCAGGTAACGCAAACCGGGGTCGACCGGTGCCCGGTCGCTCCCGACGCAGAAGCCCGCCACTGTCAGCCCGATACAAGCGAAAACCATCAGCACTCGCATTCCGCCTCCGGAGTAGTGTCCTGATGGTTTCCTACGGGCAGGGGGAAAACAAGGTTGCCTTCAATCGGCGGTCCTTCGGGATTTGTTGTCCCGGTGCACGGCGGATCCTGTCACGGCGCCAAGAGAGGCAAGATCGCCAAAGAAATCCGGATACGACTTGCGGACGCACTGGGCGCCGCGGATGGTGACCGGCCCGGCCGCGCCGAGCGCCGCCACCGCCGCGGCCATGGCCATGCGGTGATCGCCGCCGGCATCCACCGTGCCGCCGGCCAGTCCGCCGCCGCCGGCCACCACCAGCGCGTCCCCATCCCGACGCACGTCCCCGCCCAGCGCCGCGAACATCCGGACCAGGGCGCTGGCGCGGTCGCTTTCCTTGTGGGCCAGTCGTCCCGCGCCACCGAGCACGCTCCGGCCGCGGGCGTGGACGGCCAGCGCCACCAGGGGCGGAAAGAGATCGGGCGCGTCGGACAGATCAATTTCGAACGCCTGCAATGCCGCACGGGTGGTCCGCACCCGTTCAATTGTCGGCGGGTCCTTGGCGACGGCCTGCCATTCGGGTGCCGCCCCGGCCGCTGCCAACGCGTCCATGACCCGGCGATCGGCCTGGGTGGAGGCCGGGTCCAGTCCAGTCACGGCGATGTCGCCGGCCGCGGCCCCGGCCACCAGGAGGAAGGCCGCGCCGCTCCAATCGCCCTCCACGTCGTACTCCGCCGGCCGATACCGCTGATTTCCGGGGATGCGGAACTCCCCATACCCTTCGTGCACCACTGTCACCCCGAACGAACGCATCACCGCCAGGGTCAGGTCGATGTACGGCCGGCTGGCCAGTCCGCATACCGACAGGACAGAGTCTCGCGGCGCCAGGGGAAGGGCCATGAGCAGGCCCGTCAGGAACTGGGACGTGAGCGCCCCGTCCACCACGGCCTGTCCGCCCCGCAGCGGCCCCCGCACCCGCAGGGGCAGATGGCCGTTCGTGCTCGCGCACTCCGCACCCAGTTGCCGGAGCGGATGCTCGATGGGCCCCACCGGCCGGTGGAGCAGCGATCCCCGTCCGGTGATGGTCACCTCACTGGCGCCCAGCGCCGCGATGGCCGGAAACAGCCGCGCCGCCAGCCCCGACTCGCCGCAATCCAGCGGCGTTCCCGCGAGCGTCAAGCCGCCGGTCACGGTGACGCGGTCCCGCCGCACCGCCACCCGGGCGCCCAGCGCCCGGGCCACCGTCAGGGCCGCCCGGGCATCGTCGCAACGGGACGGATTCCGGATCACCGTCCGCCCCGTTGCCAGCAGGGCCGCCGCCACGGCTCGAATCATCGCACTCTTGGAGGCTGGCGCTGCGACCGTCCCCGCGACCGTCGAAGCATGCACCCGAACGTTCATGCCTTACTCCCGTTGCCATTGCCGTTTCCGCCCCGCCGCGGCAGGCCCCGAAACTGACGGACGAACGCCGCCACGTCGGCCAGCGCCTCTTCAGCCCGCCGGCCCGATTCCACCCGCCGGGCGATGGCGCTGCCCATGATGAAGCCGTCCACGTCCCGGAGCATCGTCACCTGCTCGGGGCAACTGAGGCCGAATCCCACCAGCAGCGGCAGATCCGAACGCGCCCGGATCCGGGTTATTTGCTCCTCCAGCGCGACGTCCGCCGACTGGTCGGTCCCGGTCACCCCCGCCACGGAGACAAGATACACGAATCCCGAGGCCAGGGCCAGAATTCGCTCCAGCCGCGCCGGCGGCGTGGTGGGCGCCACGAGCTGGATCAGGTGCAATCCCGCGCCGGCACAGGCCCGGTGCAGCTCGGCGCACTCGTCCATGGGGAGGTCCGGCACGATGAGTCCCTGAATGTTCACGTCGGCCAGCCGCGCTGCGAAGGCGGCCGGCCCCGCCTGGTATACGATGTTGGCGTACGTGGTGAGCACGATGGGCCGGTGGAAACCATCCCGCCGCAGCCCTGCCGCCAGGTCAAACACATTGTCGGGACGCACGCCGTTTTCCAGCGCGCGCCGGCACGCGGTCTGGAACACCGGACCGTCGGCCAGCGGGTCGCTGTACGGAATGCCCAGTTCCAGGATATCCACCGCCGGGGCCAGCGCGTCGATGAGCCGCCGGGTGAACGCCGCGTCGGGATAGCCGGCGTACACGTGGGCCATGAAAGCCAGCCGGCCGGCCCGGCGCAGGTCGTGCAGTCGTTGGACCAGATTCATGGTTGCCTCTCCACAGTGGCCAGATCTTTGTCACCCCGGCCCGACAGGTTGACCACCACCACCTCGTCGGAGCCCAGATTCATCTTCAGCACATGGGCCAAGGCGTGCGCCGATTCCAGCGCTGGGATGATCCCCTCGGCGCGAGCCAGCAGCCGGAAGGCCGCCACCGCCTCGGCGTCGGTCGCGGTGACATACTCGGCCCGGCCGGTGCGGTGCAGGTGGGCGTGTTGCGGCCCCACGCCCGGGTAGTCCAGGCCGGCGGAGATGCTGTGCGCCTCCCCGATCTGGCCGTCGGCGTCCTGGAGCACCAGGGTGCGGGATCCCTGGAAGATCCCCTCGCGGCCGGCGCCCACCGACGCACCGTGGCGGACGCCGTCGCCGCCGGCCTCCACACCTACGAGCCGGACCCCGGCGTCTCCCAGAAACGCATCGAAAATGCCGATGGCGTTGGAACCGCCGCCCACGCACGCCACCACCGCGGCGGGCAGGCGTCCCTCCGCGGCCAGGATCTGCGCACGGGCCTCGCGGCCGATCACCTTCTGAAAGTCGCGCACCAGCGCCGGGTATGGATGGGGGCCGGCCACGGAGCCCAGCAAATAGTAGGTGGTGCGGACGTTGGAGGTCCAGTCGCGGAGCGCCTGGCTCACCGCGTCTTTCAGTGTGCCGCGGCCGGATGCGGTCTCGACCGGCGTCACCGTCGTGCCGCAGAGGCGCATCCGCTCCACGTTGACGCGTTGCCGTTCCATGTCCTCGACGCCCATGTACACCTCCACCGGCAGGCGGAACATGGCACCGGCCATGGCCACGGCGACGCCGTGCTGCCCGGCACCCGTCTCGGCCACGACCCGCGTCTTGCCCATGCGGCGCGCCAGCAGCATCTGCCCCAACACGTTGTTCGTCTTGTGGGCGCCGCCATGGAGCAGGTCCTCCCGCTTGAGGTAGACCCGTCCACCGGCGGCGGCGGAGAAGTTCCGCGCCAGGTACAGCGGCGTGGGCCGGCCGGCGTAATCCGCGAGCAGCCGCGCCAGCTCGTTCTGGAATTCCGGATCGGCCATGGCCCGCCCCCAGGCCGTCTCCAGCTCTTCGAGCGCCGCCATGAGCGTCTCAGGGACGAACCGCCCGCCGAACCGGCCGAAACGGGTGCGGTCCTTGGCGGCGCGGGCGAACCCCTCCACGGCGATCGCGTCCTTGA
>CALAMB010000128.1 GCA_937925645.1 uncultured Acidobacteriota bacterium | reverse complement strand
TACCTCCTGCGCGAGGTCGAGGAGCTCTACCGGAAGCGCCACCTCAACCTGAGGCTGGACACCTATATCCAGAACGCCATCCTGCGGACCCGGGCCTTGCTGCTCCGGAGAATCGAGGCATGACCCAACTGGTCCACGTCCGGATCGAGGACTGCTGCCGGACCGATCCATATCTCAACGACGAGCTCACCCTGCTGAAGGGCGACGCCTGCATCGTCCAGACCGAGCGCGGCACCGAGCTCGGCACCGTCGTCCACGTCCAGCCCGTCGACGCGCCGCCCGCCGGCGTCAACGGCCAGCGCCGGATCCTGCGCAAGGCCGACCAGCGCGACATCGTCCAGTTCGGCAAGAAGCGCGCCCGCGAGGAGCGCGCCCGCGAAGCGTATCTCAAGCTCATCGAGAAGCACAAGCTGGTCATGAAACTGATCCGGGTGGAGTACATTCTCGACGGCTCCAAGGTGGTGTTCTACTACACCGCCGACGGCCGGGTGGATTTCCGCGCCCTGGTCAAGGACCTGGCCTCCCAGCTCAAGACCCGCATCGAGATGCGCCAGATCGGCGTCCGCGACGAGGCCAAGCTCCTGGGTGGCGTCGGGTGCTGCGGCCTGCCCCTGTGCTGCCACACCTGGATCCAGAAGTTCTACCCGGTGTCCATCAAGGTGGCCAAACAGCAGTGCCTCAACCTGAACCCGTCGCGCCTGTCGGGCGTCTGCGGCCGGCTCATGTGCTGCCTGATGTACGAAAAGGACAAGGGCGGCCGCGCCGAAGCGCGTCCCGCCGGCGCGCCCGCCGATGCCGCCGACAACGGCGAAAACGGCGCCGAAAACGGCGGCGAGACCTGGACGGAAAACCCGCCGGACGAGCGCTCCTTCTGAACGCCGGACCCAAATTTAACTTGAGTTTTCACGACAGTTAGTCTAATATTCAGCCAAATCGAAGCATCTTCCGCCGGAATTTGAAACCTTCAGATTTGGCTCGGAAACCGATCGCTTCAGAACGGTAACCCAGGAGGCATCATGGTCAATCGAAAGCTGATCCGGCCTTCCATTTCTGAAATGTCTCCCTCCACGCCCAAATTCCACGGACCGGGTTACAAGCGCGTGCCGCCCGACCAGACCCACGCCGAGAATTTTTATTACGTCAAGCAGATGAACAACAAGACGCCCATGGTCGTCCGCCTGACCAACGGCGAGGACCTCCAGGGCTACATCGAGTGGTACGACCGGGACTGCATCAAGTTCAACCGCGAGGGCGCCCCGAACCTGTTGATCTACAAGACCAGCATCCTCTACATGTACAAGCAGGGCGAGGACGACGGCGACGAGGACAGCAACCGGCGCCCGCGCCACCGCCGTTACCCGGACCGGGACGACCGGTCCGACGACCAGCTTCCGGACGGCAACCGGGGCTAGCTCCCCGCCATGGCTCTCCCTCGGACCATCGCCATCACCATGGGTGACCCCGCCGGCATCGGCGCGGAGGTCGTCCTGAAGGCGCTGCGGGAGCGCCCGTCCGAACCGCCCGCCGCGTTTTACGTCTTCGGCGACGGCAACGCGCTCATGGAGCACTGCCGGGCGGTGGGGCTGCCGTTCGAACTGCCGGTCATCCCGCTGGCGGCGTTCCGGCGGCAGGCGCCGGGGGAGACGTGCCTGGTGGACTTCGCCAACGTCCACGGCCGGCTCCAGTTCGGCGTCGAGCGGAGCGACTACGGGCGGGCGTCCATGGAGTACATCGAGGAGGCGGTCTTCGGCTGCATGGCCGGCCGCCTCGACGCGCTGATCACCGCCCCCATCAACAAGCAATCCATCCACCTGGCCGGTTACGATTTCCCCGGCCACACCGAGTTCCTCGCCGCGCTGACGAACACGCGGCGCTTCGCCATGTCGTTCCACGCCTGCAATTTCTGGAGCGTGCTCACGAGCACCCACGTGCCGCTGGCCGACGCGGTGGGGCTGGTGAAGCGGCAGCGGATCGTGGACACCGTGGAACTGGCCCACCGCGAGCTGGCGCCGTACGTCGCCGAGCCGGCCATCGCCGTGGCGTCGCTCAATCCCCACAGCGCCGAAGGGGGACTGTTCGGCATGGAGGAGGGGATGGAGATCGTCCCGGCGGTGGCCGAGTGCGCCGCCCGGGGCCTGCCCGTGAAGGGCCCCTTCCCCGCCGACACCATTTATCTGCGCGCGCTCCAGGGCGATTTCAACATTGTGGTGAACCACTACCACGACCAGGGCATGATCCCGGTGAAGCTCCTCTCCTTCGGCAAGGCGGTGAACATGACCCTGGGCCTGCCGTTCCTGCGCGCCTCGGTGGACCACGGCACGGCCTTCGACATTGCCGGCCGCGGCGTCGCCTCCCCCGAGAGCATGCTCGAGGCCTGCCGCCTCACCCTGGAGCTCCTCGAGCGGCGCGGCCAGGGGAAAGTTGATGGTTGATCGTTGAGAGTCGATCGTTGAGAGTTGCGAGTTGAGGGTTGAGAGTTCGTGCTCGTAATCGTAATTCGTAATCGTGATCGTAATTCGTAATCGTGATCGTAATTCGTAATCGTGTTCGTAATCGGGGTTCGCGGCTCGCGGTTCGGGGTTCGGGGCTCGCCATGCGGACGTCGGATATCGGACTTCGGACATCGGATTTCGTGCTCGTAATTCCCAAGCCGGCGGAGCCGGAACCAAAGCGGCATGATCATTCGCTCCAGCTCCGTGCCGTTATGCCGGGTCTCAGGCAAGTCCTTCCAGTTGCAAAGAGAATAGCCAGGCGCTGCCCCGCGTGCGCGGGGCTGCGCCTGGCTATTTTCGTCGTGACAGCGTGGATCGGGCCGGGCGATGTTGGGACGGGCGACCGGGGGAAAGAAACCGGTGAAATATTTTGCCAAATTTTGGCAAGATTTCGGGAGTAACTGAGTAATCGTAATCGAGGCTCGGGACTCGAGGCTCGTTCCCAACCCTCAACTCTCAATCCTCAACCCTCAACGTTTTCTTTGTGCCCTTTGCGCCTCAGTGGTGAATCTTCTCTTCTCTCCGCTTCGCCTCCCCTCGCCATTCCATTGACAAAAAGCAGCGCTTGGCGTCTTGGCGCCTTCGCGAGCTTATTCCCCCTCCGCGCCTCAGCGTCTCCGCGGTGAATCTCCCTCCGCCGGTCGGCGCCGTCAATAGCCCGGGCCCAGGAGCACCGGCGGCGGGTTGGTGCGGGTCAGGGCCAGCCGCACGGACAGTTCCACCCGCCCGATGTCCGGATCGTCCTCCACGTGTTCGATGATCCGGTCGATCTCGTCCTTCCGCTTCAGGTTCAGGACGAAGCCCCGGCCGCCGGGCTTGTCGGGGACGAAGGCCAGACTGTGCAGTCCGGCGCGCTGCAGGGGCAGCGGCTTCGGGTCCTTGATGGGCCGGCCGAACGCGGTGCGCGGCACCAGCTGGTAGGCCCCGCCCGACCGGGTGATCTCCATGGTGACGGGGATGCCCACCTTGAGCAGCAGGTCGATGTTCTCCAGCACCAGGCGGGCCTTCTCCAGCAGCGGGCCGACGCCGGACGAAGCGCCGGCTTCTCCCGACTGGGCCAGCTGGTGGCGCAGCGTCCGGATCACCAAGTCGGAGATCTTGCCTTTGGTCAGACTGAACTTGCCCTCCCAGAGGCCCACGAACAGCTCGCCCTCGTCCAGCGGCGCCGGCTCGCTCTCGTTGCCCAGGCGGTCCACCACCGTGACCGTGTAGGCGTAGAACGCCCCGGCAGGCGGCTGGTCGACGAACTCCTCGGCCTCCACCGGTTGGGCGTTCACCGGTTGCTTCGGAAACTGGGCGTCCGTCAGGCGGCGCCGGTAGACGTTGTACCCCTTGAAGGCGTCGCCGCCCGAGTCCTTCAGTTCCGCCCGGTGCCACTGGAGCCGGTAGCCGCCGTCGTCGCGCCGTTCGCTGGCGACAAACTCGGGCGGCAGCAGCAGCCAGCGTCGGATGGTCAGCCGCTGCTCCGTATAGGTGGAGGCGTTCACCACCAGCAGGGAGACGCGGTTCACGTCGCCCGTCCGCTCGGCGGGCGCGACGACGCGCTCCACCAGGTGGCCCGTCTCGGGCCCGGTGGAAATGGGGATGGACTTGAGCGCCGCCGGCGCGCCGGCGAACAACGGACCGCCGGCGCTCTGGAAGGCGCCCACCGACGCTTCCAGGCCGGTCCCCGCCCGGGCGCCGCTGAGACAGACCACCAGCTTGGCCGGGCGGCGGGCGGGCATGCCCTCCGCCCGGAACAGGAAGTGCTGCGCCGACAGCGGCGGGAGCGGGACGGCGGTCTGCCCGTGCACGTAAAGCCGGACCGCCGGCTGGCGCGGATCCTGTCGTGTCAGCACCGTGAACGCGTTGGCCGAGCTCCGGTAATGCGTCTCCAGGGCGGCGGCGGGGATGATGGCGCCGGTCCAGAGGTTCCGGTGGTAGAACTCCCGGGCGTATTCCGTGAACAGCTCCAGCAGCGTGGCCCCCCGGAACGAATAGAAGGCCCGGCTCAGCGTCGGCAGGTCGGGTGCGCCGGTGCCGTTCACCTCCTCGATCGCCGCCGCGACGTTGACCGCTCGGTTCTCCATATATTTGAAGAAGTGGGCGTAGGCATACGGCTGGAGGTTCTCCGCCCGGTTCAGCGGGGTGGCCAGCAGCTCCGGCTCGCTGCGGATGTAATAGTCGGCTTCGGCATTGGTGCGATCCTTCAGCCACATGAGCCGGTGGGATAGGTACTCGGCCGTCACTTCCAGCCACCAGCGGTACCCGCCGGCGTTGCTGATGTTGAAGTAGTCGTCCTGGGCCACGTGGATCAGCTCGTGGGCGGTGGTCGCCCGCATCTGGTACTCCAGGTGCGACGACACCGCGCTGCCGCCGAAGCTGAAGTCGTTGTCCAGCAGGATGGGGCCGCCCAGCTCCGACGAGCCGAATTCGGTCATGGGCACAAGAAAGACGTCATACCGAATCATGAGCGGCCGGGAGACTTTCAGTCTGACCGACGGCAGGTTCAGCCGCGCCTCCTCCAGGTAGCGGCCGATGTCCATCACGTACAGCGGGTGCGCCGCGCTCTTCCGGCGCTGAGACAGCAGATAGGCGAAATCCTCGGGGACGCCGGCCGGCGCGCCGCGGTTGTAGTGGATGGCGAAATTGTCGGTCTTGTACGTGTACTCCAGGTTGTCCGACAGCAGCTTCCAGAGCGCCCGGCCCGGCTCGGTGAACTTGATGGCGGAGCCGCCGGCACTGACGCCGATTATGGTAATCACGCCGATCAGACTGGCGTGGCCGGTCTCGGCGGTGAGGCGCCGGGCGTCGTCGTCCACGGCGGTGGGGAGCACCTCCCAGCGTCGGCCGTCCCAGACGCCCACGGCGGGGCGGCCGCCGGTCTCCGCGGCCAGGCGGTCGTCGGGCCGGAAGGGCACCGACACCCGCACCGGCTGCCGGAACCGGGAATGGGCCGCCTCGCCCACCCGCAGGTCGTACAACGGCCCCACGGGCAGGACACCGTCGGCGGAGAGCGCCTCCGGCACGTTCACCACCGGCGTGAGGGAGACCTCGGGGGTCCCGTCGACGGCCCCGGGCGGGATGGTGAATTCCGCGCCCTCCGGCGTCCGCAGGGTCGCGCCGGCGGCGGGGCCGTAGGCGGCGCGGACGCGCCCCTCCTCCCAGTAGGCGAACCCGGCGTCGCCGGCCGCCGGCGGGCCCGGGGGCGGCAGGTCGTCGTCCGGCCCGGGCGGCAGGATGACGGTCTCGGGCGGGTAGATGGGGCCGCGCCAGAAGGCTAGCCGGTCGAACCAGCCGGGGTTCATCCACCAGATCAGCCCTGCCTCCGCTCCGATCAGGAGCAGCAGGAAGAGGACCCAGAACACCACGAAGCAGCCGGAGCGGCGGGCGTGCAGGTCGCGGCTCATGACAGCACCCCCGCCAGGGTCAGCCCGATGAGGGCGGCCAGGCCGAGCGCCAGCAGGAACCAGAGGTGCAGCGTCACCCAGCCCCAGCCGCCCGAGCCGCGGCGTCCGCCGTCGGCCTGCACCCGGCGGGCCCGCGCCCAGGCTTCGTAGAGGCTGAACAGCCAGGGGAGCACCAGGACGCTGGTCAGCGCCAGCAGCGCCGCCTTGAGCGGCTGGCCGTTGTAGGCCTGGCCGGCGCCGGGGAGCACGATCCCCAGGGCCAGCGCCAGGCCCGGGTGATGGGGGCGTCCCGCGGCGGCCGCCATGCCACCCGATGGCGATGCCGGCTGCGGCGGCGCCGGTGACGGTGTCGTCCGCGGGGATTCCGAAACAACCGGGGGACGGGCGATGACGGAGCGCCCGGCTTCCGACCGGCCGGGCGGCGGCGTTGAGGCAGTCACCGGCGGGATCGGCGGCGGGGTTGGCGGCGGGGCGACCGGCAGCGGGGCCGGATCCGCCACTCGCACCGGCTCGGGCGCGGTACGGATCTGGACGCGAAAGCCGGTCCGCGGCCCCACCTGCAGCGCGGCGCCGTTCGTCACAAAGCCGGAACCGGGCCGGCCGTCGACCGACAGCGTCCCGCCCAGGTCCACGGCGTAATACCCGTGCTCGCTCAGGTAGATTTTGCAGGCCTGGGGCGGAATGTCGGGCAGCACCAGGTGGCAGTCTGGGTGTGAGCCGATGATGACGGTGTAAGCATCCGTTTCGTAGGACCGCATGGCCCCGTTCGAATCATAGAAGCTCAGCTTGAGGACCGAAGGCAACGGCTCGCCGGTTGGACGCGGAGACACTCGCTCACCTCGCGAATGGAACCAAATTGCTGGCTCGTCGGTTCCCGCCGAATCGACTTTAAAGACATTCCTTCATTAACCATAGCGGACCGATTGCAGCGAATCAAGGTGAATATGGCTTGGCGGGTTCAAAAAATTTGAATCATGTCGGCGGATTGTGGCGCGCGGTGACCGGGCCGCGCGGCACAGCGCCTCCGCTGCCGGCTGCCGAAACATCGTGCTGATGGCGGGGCCGTGCCCCATGGCGACCAGAGCGACTCCGTCCACTCACCGGTTTGCCGTTTCGCCGTCCCGCCGGTTCGATGCTTGAGCGCGGCGGAAGTGGTCAGCGATTCCGGGAGCGGTCGCGCCACTGCCACGGCGGGACCGGATCGCGGTCCGCCCACAGGCCCACCCGGCCGGCGCGGGCTTCGGCCTCGAGCGCTTGGAGCGTTTCGCTACGGGAGTACTTGCGGAACCACCACGCGTAGCCCAGCCGGACGAGCTCCTCGTTGAGGATCCGACCGTCGTCCAGCGTCACCACCCCGAGCACCCGGCCGAACGTGTCCATTCCCGTGCCGGCCACCCGGACCGTCCGGCCGAAGCAGAGTGACGACGCGGCCTGCCGGGCCTTGCGCCCGAACGGCTGGCCCAGCTCCGGACAATCGATCTCCACCAGCCGCACCCGGATCGGCCGCCGGTCTCGTTGCCGGTCAGCCGGCCGCGCGGCGTCGGCGGACGCCTCGTCCGCCAGCACGTTGATGGTGTCGCCGTCCCCCACGGCGACCACGCGGCCCGAGAAGTGCAGCGGTCGCTCCCCCTGCCCGGCCGCGCGTTGCGTCCGCGTCGCCGGCGGATCCGCCGGCGCCTTAGCCCCTTCCGCGGTGCGGTCGCACGACCCGCCGGTGAGCAGCGGCCACCCGATCACCAGGACGCCCAGCGCCCGCATGAAACCGGCGACACGGCGAATCGAATGGCGGCTCTTCGCGTCCATTCAACGCCTTTTCCAGTCGTTGGGATGGCTGTCAGGGCAGCACGCTACGGTCGGACGGGAATGAACGAAGGATTGCACGACAGTTAGAGACATACGCACCCTGTCAATTTGTGCGGCGCTGGCGAGACTGTCTCCATCATAGACTCAAGGGGAATTGACAAACAAGGGAAATCGGGACGCGTGGTCCGGCTCGCCAAGGCGCGAAGACGCACAGTCACTTTGTGAGTGCGGCGGCATGACGCCGCTCTGGATTTGCGCGGGACGCGCAAGGCAAAATCGTGGAGTGGGAGCCGTCGCAACCCGGAAGGTCCCGGCGCCCGCGTCCCGCGGGAATCTAAAGCGCAGACGTGTCTGCGCACTCCAAACCAGCGACCTGATGGTCTGGAGTGCGGCGGCATGACGCCGCTCTGGATTTGCGCGGGACGCGCAAGGCATAATCGTGGAGTATGAGCCGTCGCAACCGGAAAATCCCGGTGCCCGCGTCCCGCGGGAATCTAAAGCGCAGACGTGTCTGCGCACTCCAAACCGGCGGCGAACTTCAAAAGAAATAGTTGAGGGGACCTGGGGCCAGGGTCCAATGCACCACAGGGCGCAGAGGACACAGATAATGTTGATCGTTGATAGTTGTGAGTTGATGGTTGATCGTTGAAAGATGAGAGTTCAGGAAAGAAAAACGGGCGGTGGGGAACCGCCCGTTTTGTTTTCGGATCGATTGTTACGACCAGACTTTTGCAGAACTCCTTCAAAATAGCCGAAGCCGGCCTAGCCGTTCTTCTGGGCGAAGGCCTTCATGAAGTCGACCAGGGCCTGGACGCCCTCGAGTGGGAAGGCGTTGTAGATCGAGGCGCGGCAGCCGCCGACGCTCCGGTGCCCCTTGAGACCCACCAGGCCGCCCTCCTTCGCCTCCGTGATGAACTTGGACTCCAGCTCCTCGCTGGGGAGCCGGAAGGTGACGTTCATGCGGGAGCGCGCCGGCTTTTCCACCGTGCCGCGGTAGAAGGGGGCGCCGTCGTCGATGGCCGCGTACAGCAGGTCGGCCTTGGCCTTGTTCTTCGCCTCCATGACGGCGAGCCCGCCGTTGCGCTTCATCCACTTCATGACCTGGCCCACGATGAAGATCGCGCCCGCCGGCGGGGTGTTGTAGAGGGAGTTGTTGTCGGCATGGGTCTTGTACTTGAGCATGGTGGGAATCTTCTCATTGGCCTTGGCCAGGAAGTCCTGCCGGACGATCACCATGGTCACGCCCGCGGGTCCGATGTTTTTCTGGGCGCCGGCATAGATGAGGGCGAACTTCGACGCGTCGAACTTCCACGACATGATGTCCGACGACATGTCGCAGACCAGCGGCGTGTCACCGGTGTCCGGGAAGACGAACGTTTCGGTCCCGAAGATGGTGTTGTTGCTGGTGACGTGGACGTAGGCCGCGCCGGGTGTCACCTTGACCGCCTGCATGTCGGGCAGGCAGGAGAAGTTCTTGTCCTCGGAAGTGGCGGTCACGTTCACCGTGCCGAAGAGCTTGGCCTCCTTGATGGCCTTCTTGGACCACTCGCCGGTGTTGATGTAGTCGGCGCTGCCGCCCGCGGGGAGGAAGTTCATGGGGATCATGGCGAACTGGGTGCTGGCGCCGCCGCCCACGAAGAGGACGCTGTAGCCGTCGGGCAGGCCCAGCAGCTCCTTGACGTCGGCCACGCAGTCGTTGAGGACCTTCTCGAAGTCCTTCGACCGGTGGGAAATCTCCAGGATCGACATGCCCAGATTGTTGAACTCCACCGTGGCCTTGGCCGCCTCCTCGAGTACATCGAGGGGCAGAGTCGCCGGCCCGGGGTTGAAGTTAAACACGCGCTTGACCATACCGCAGCTCTCCTTATGTGAAATTGTCCGTCGTCCAAAATCGGTTCGTTTATTATAACCCACCGGCGGGGAATTATGAAGCGGTACGCAATAATTTCAACTCCAGCGGAACCCGACGGGGCGGCTGCCGACGTCCGGGTCTTGCATCGGACCGGGGCATCTGGTACCATTCCCGATTGTTGCACCGACTTTTCGTCACCCGGAGTGGCTCCCATGAAGTGCCCGAAGTGCGGTTTTGAACAAGCTGACAGCGCCAACGAATGCGTGCGCTGCGGCCTGGTGTTCCACAAGTTCGAGGCGCTCCAGCGCAAGAAGGAGCAACTGCAGGCCCGCTATTCGCCCCAGAGCGGCAACGGCGAAGCCGCCGTGGCCGATCCGCCCGCGGCGGAAGCGGCCGCGCCCGAGGCGCCGTCGCTGACCCTGGAACAGACCCGGGAGCTCAAACGCCAGTTCGAGAAGCTGTACGCCGGCGTGCAGGGTGTGCTGAAGTTCCACACGTCGCTGGGCGACGAACTGACGAGCCACCGGGCGTCCTTCCGCGAGCTGGCCACGCAGTTCGGCAACCTCCAGGGAACGGTGGAACAGCAGGTGATGCAGCTCCAGGCCCGGATGGAGGAACTCGACGCCCGCGTCGCCTCCCTGCGCGAGGAGGTGCAGCTCAACCGCCATCCGGCCGACGTCGGGGAGTCTCTGCAGGCCATCGGCAAGGGATTGGACGAACTGCTTCGCCAGAACGCGGACGGCCACGGCGCGGCCGACCTGAAGAAGCGGCTGGACCGGCTGGAGACGCTCCAGGGGCAGATCCGGGGCGCCATCGAGACCGCGCCGGCCCGGGCCGACGGCGACTGGGCGGCGCAGGAGACGCTACTCATCAAGAGCGAGCTGCAGGCGCTCCGGGCCGAGGTGCGCACGCTGATGGACCAGCCGACGCCGGCCGACGCCGCGGCGGAAACCCCGGCGGTGGACCTCGAGGCGCTGAACCGGGACCTCGACCTCCGGGTCAGGGAAGCGGAGCAGCGGCTGGCCGCGGGCGGGTCCGCCATCGAGGCGCGGCTGCAGGAGCTCGAAGCGCGGCTGGCCGACGACGCGGCCGCCGCCGAACAGAAGCTGGCCGCCGCCGAGGAATCGGCGGCCGGAATCCGCGACCGGCTTCAGGAGCTGGAGGCGGAGCAAGCCGAACTGACGAAGGTCGAGTCGAGCCGCAAGGACCTGGTGGTGGAGATCCAGGGCCTCCGCAAGACCTACCAGACCTTCGCCAAGGAGTCGCGATCCGACCTGGACAAGCAGGCCGGCTCGCTGGCGAAGATGGGTAAGGAGATTGATGCGCTCAAGACCAACGTCGCCCAGCTGCGCGATACCATGGAGCGCCTCCGCAAGATCTTTTCGAAAGCATGACCGCCCCCCGATTTTTCAGTTGACTCGACCGGCGGTTACGGGTATAATGCCACCGACCCGTAACTATTTAGTCACACTTTTTCAACACGTTACGCCATTCTGTACTCAAAACCGCCAGGAGGTGCGATGGGACCCAGGGACAGATCATTCACCGTGATCGTTGCCCCGAACAGCCCCGGTCGCGTCAGACAATTCCGTATCTCCATGCGGCGGATTTACGGCATCCTCTTCTGCGCCATCATCCTCTCCCTCCTCACCAGCTACGGCGTGTTCACCTATTTCCACCTCGTGGCCAAGCTGGTGGATTTCGAAAGCGTCCTCGCCCGTCACAACGCCCTCAAGGAACAGAATCTTCAATACCGCGACAAAACCCGCCAGCTCGATGAAAAGCTCTCCCAGATCGAGATGATCACCCGCAATATCGGCCGCCTCACCGGCATCGCTCCGGACATGGTCCGGTCCGCCACCGGCGGCATCGGCGGATTCGCCACCGGCTCGCAGGCCGCCCGGGATCTCGAGGCCGAGAACCTGGGCCACCTCAACGACCTGATCCAGAAGAGCGGCGGCGTCCAGCAGGAAGTGATCCAGCTCAAGGACATCGCCCTGGAGCAGAACCTGTACCTGTCGTCGCTGCCCACGATGTGGCCCGTCGTCGGGTACATCAGCTCGGAATTCGGCTATCGCCCGGACCCCATTTCGGGACGGCGTGAGATGCACGACGGGCTGGACATCTCGGCGCCCTACGGCACGAAGGTGATCGCCCCCGCCGACGGCGCGGTGCTTTTCTCCGGCGCCCAGCGCGGCTACGGCTACGTCGTGATCATCGCCCACAAATACGGCATCTCCACCCGTTACGCCCACTTGTCCGCCATGAACGTCCGGGTGGGGCAGCGGATCCGGAAGAACGACATCATCGGCTACGTGGGCTCCACCGGCAAGGCCACCGGCCCCCACCTCCACTTCGAGGTGCGCGTGGAAAGCCGGCCGGTCAACCCGCTGCGCTTCCTGGGCCAGCCCGCTTCATCCTGACGAGGGATGCCCCGCCCTACCGCCTTCCTCGACGGCCGACTCCAGATCCTCCAGCCGGAGCGCGGCTACCGCTTCGCCGTCGACGCGCCGCTCCTGGCCCACTTCATCCGCTGCCGGCCCGAGGACCGTCTCATCGAGATCGGTTCGGGCTGCGGCATCATCCCGCTGATCCTGTTCGTCAAGAAACGGTTTCACCGGATCGTCGCGGTGGAGTTCCAGCCGGCGCTCGCCGAGCTGGCCCGGGAAAACGTCCGCCGTCACGGCGCCGAATCCGCCATCCGGATCGTGACGGCCGACGTCCGCGAGGTGGCGCCGGCGGCCGTGGACGCGCCGGCGGACGTGGTCTTCGCCAACCCGCCCTACCGCCGGGTGGGGTCCGGCCGCCTCAACCCGGACCCGGAAAAGGCCGCGGCCCGGCACGAGCTGAACCTCGACCTGGACGCCCTTTTCACCGCCGCCCGCCGCTTCCTGATGCCCGGCGGACGCTTCGACCTCATCCACCTGTGGGAGCGCCGCGCCGACGTGGCAACTGAGGCGGCCCGCGCCGGCTTCCATCCGGGCCGGTCCCGGCAGGTCCTATCCTTTCCCGACAGCCGCCAGCCCCGGATGTTCCTCCACAGCTGGCACCGGGCGCCGGCGGACGCGGCCGTGGCGCCCCCCCTGGTCATTTATGAAAAGCCGGGCCTCCACAGCGAGGAGTTTCGCCGTATAATATCCGCTGCACCTGAATGTCCCGGGATCTGAAGGAGGCTGACATGGGAGCCAAGCTGGGTGTCAATATCGACCACGTCGCCACGTTGCGCCAGGCCCGCCAGGCGCCGGAGCCCGATCCGGTGCACGCCGCCGTCCTGGCCGAGCTGGCCGGCGCGCACGGCATCACGGTGCACCTGCGCCACGACCGCCGCCACATCCATGAGCGGGACGTCGAGTTGCTGCGTCGAACCGTCAAGACCCGCTTGAACGTGGAGATGGCCGCCACCGCCGAGATGATCGGCGTCCTCACCCGGATCCGCCCGGACATGTGCACGCTGGTGCCGGAGCGGCCCGAGGAGGTCACCACCACCGGCGGGTTGAACGTCATCGAGCACGAGGCGGCCGTCCGGAGCGCCATCCAGGCCCTGGGCGGCGCCGGGATCCAGGTGAGCATCTTCATCGACCCGGACGAAGGCCAGATCCGCCGGGCGGCGGAGCTCGGCGGCCGCCTGATCGAGCTGAACACGGGGCGGTACGCGGAGCTGACGCCGGCGGACCTGGAGCACGCGCCGGCCGCCGCCTGGGAGGAATACGAGCGGATCCGCCAGACCGCCCGCCTGGCCGTGTCGCTGGGCCTGCGCGTGCTGGCGGGCCACGGCCTCACCTACCGCAACGTCACGCCCATCGCCATGATCGGGGAGATCGAGGAACTGAACATCGGCCACAACATCATGGCCCGGGCGGTGCTGGTGGGGCTGGAGCGCGCGGTGCGCGAGATGATTCAGCTCATCTCCGACTGATCGTCGGACAGCAGCAGCTTATAGAGGCGGTTGCGGGGCAGTCCGTGGGCGCGCCCCAGGCGGCGCAGCGCCTCGGCCCGCGGCAGCCCCGCGCGACTCAGGCGCCGGAACTCCCGGCGCAGCGCGTCCGGATCCACCGGTTCCGCACCGCCCCCGCCGTCCGCGGCGTGTCGCGCGGCGCCGGCCACGGCCAGGGTGAACTCCCCTTTCGGCGCGCCGCGCCGGCGCAGCTCCGCCAGCAGCCCGGCCAGGGTGTCGCGCCGGTACTCCTCGTGAAGTTTCGTCATCTCCCGCCCACACAGGCAGTCCCGGTCGCCCCACCGGGCCAGCAGGTCCTCCAGCAGGGCGACGATCCGGTGAGGCGCCTCAAAGAACACCGTCGTGTGCGGCGCGTCGGCCAGGCCGTCGAGGAACCGGCGCCGCTCGGCGCGGCGCGGGGGCGGGAAGCCGGCGATGAGGACCGGCCCGCCGGGCAGGTCGCTCACCGACAGCAGGCAGGCCGGAGCGCTGGGTCCGGGGACCGGCACCACGGACACGCCCGCCCGGCGGCAGGCGGCGACGAGGCACCCGCCCGGATCCGACAGCATGGGCGTGCCGGCGTCGCTGACCAGGGCGGCGTCGGCACCGGCGCACAGGTGGTCAAGGAGCTGGTGGGTCCGCGTCCGCTCGTTGAAGTCGTGGTACGAGACGAGCCGGTTGCGGATCCCGAAACGGGTGAGCATGGGGCGGGTGCGGCGGGTGTCCTCGCAGGCGACGAGCGGCACCGTCCGCAGCACTTCGATGGCGCGCAGGGTGATGTCACCCAGGTTGCCCAGGGGCGTCGCGACGACGTACAGAGTGCCCGGCCGGCCGGCCGGCGCGGGATGGTCCTCCGCCATGGCTCCCCCGCGGATCACGCCAGCACTTTCTCGACGTCCTTGAGCTGGACCGAGATCACCTTGGACACGCCCGCCTCTTCCATCGTGATGCCGTAGATGGTCTCGGCGATCTCCATGGTCCGCTTGTTGTGGGTGATGAGCACATACTGGGTCTGGGCGCTGAACTGCTGCACCAGCGACACGAACCGGTCGATGTTGCTCTCGTCGAGCGGCGCGTCCACCTCGTCCATGAGGCAGAAGGGGCTGGGCCGGTACTTGAAGATCGCCAGCATCAGGGCCAGCGCGGTGAGCGCCTTCTCGCCGCCGGACAGCAGCAGGATGTTCTGCAGCTTCTTGCCGGGGGGCGAGGCGACGATGTCCACGCCGCTCTCGAGCAGGTTCTCCTCGTCCACCAGGCGCAGCTCGCAGTGGCCGCCGCCGAAGAGCCGGGTGAACATCTCCTGGAAGTTGGTGTTCACCGCCTCGAATGTTTCCTTGAACAGCCGCCCCGACCGGCGGTCGATCTCCTCGATGCCCTTCTGGGTGTTGAGAATGGAATCGGCGATGTCGGTTTCCTGCGTCCGGTGGAACGTCAGCCGCTCCTCCTCGCGCTCGTACTCCTCGACCGCCAGGAGGTTGACGCTGCCCATCCGCTCGGCCTTGTCGCGGTAGTCCAGGTACTTCTGCTGGGCGGATTCGGCGTCGAGATCCTCGGTGTCCGTCACGCCCTCGGCGATGATCGTCCGGAGCGGCTGATGGAACTCCATCACGCACCCCTCCTCGAGGTGGGCGATCTCGCCTTCGAGCTGGGTCTTCTGGATGACGCCCTGGTTGCGCTTCTCCCGCTGCTCGTCCAACGACAGCCGCCGGAGCTCCACTTCGCCCTCGGTGGCGGCGAGCTGCTGGCGGCCCGCCTCGATGGCCGCCCGCTGCCGCTCGATCTCCGCCTTCAGGGCGTCCTGGTCCCGGACGGCCTCCTGGTGCCGCTGCTCGCACGACTCCAGTTCCTTCCCGATCTCGGTCTGGCGGTCGCCGATCTGCGCGGTTTCGGCGTCGAGCTGGGCCCGCCGGTTCTCGTTGTCGGCCAGGAGCTCGCGGTTGCGCTCCAGCTCGGCCCGCGCGGCATTGAGCTGCTCGCGGGCGGCGGCGTACTCGACCCTTGCCTCGGACCACCGGCGGTTGAGTTCGGCGGTGACGTCCTTGAGCCGAGCGATCTCCTGCCGGCACTCCTCGAATTCCTGCTGCCGCGCCTGGCGGTTCTGCTCCAGCTCGGTGATGCGCTGCTGGATGCCGCCGAGCTCGGCCTGGATGCCCGCGCGCTCCTGGTTCAGGTTGTCGCGTTCCAGCCCGGCCGCCCGCCGAAGCTGTTCGTGGCGCTGGAGCTCTTCCCGCTGGCTGCGCAGCTCCTCCTCTTCGCGGACCCGGACAATTCGCCGCTCCTGCAGTTCGGTGTCCAGATCTTCGAGGCGGTTCTCCAGCCCGTCCAGCCGCTGGGTCGTCGCCTGCAACTCGGCCTGCCGCGCCTGCAGGTCGGCTTCCGCGGCCTGCAGCGTCTGGGTGATGGTCTTCCGCTCGTGGCGGTAGCCGAGGATGCCCTTGCCCACTTCCGCGCCCAGCACCGAGACGCGGCCGGCGGCGCTCACGGCGACACCGTCCAGCGCCAGGCAGACGGCGCCGGGATGGGCCCGGGCGATTTCCACGGCGGTGCGCCAGTCGGCCACCAGCCAGACGTTGCCGATGCCCGGCGCGATCCGGAGCAGGTAGTCGCGTCCGGCGCTGTCGAGCTGGAACCCGTCCAGCAGACGGCCCAGCACTCCGGGCTGTCCGTGGAGGTCGCCGGCATCGGGCGGCTCGGCCGCCGGCGGGAAACCCGCCAGCAGGAAGTGGCACAGCCCGGAGCGCTTCCGGCTCAGCAGCTCGATGCCCTGCTCCAGCAACTCGGGGGCGTCGACGATCACGGTCTCGAGCTCGGCGCGCAGGAAGCTCTCCACCACCGGGTGGAACTCCGGTCCCGCCTCCAGGAAGTCGGCCAGGGTGCCGCGGAAGGCGGCGTGTCCGGAACAGGCGGGCAGAACCTGCTTGAGGGCGTCCGAATAGAACTCGTTACGCTGCTCCAGCTCCTCGATGGAGCGCAGGCGGTGGGTCTGGGCGCTGACTTCCTTTTCCAGCTCGGCCACGCGGGTCTGGAGGGCGGCCTGCTGCTCCTGTCCGGCCTCGATGTCGGCATACAGGCGCTCCCGCTCGTCCTCGAGCGCGGCGATGGCGCCGCGCAGCTCGTCGAGCACCGCCGCCTTGTCGTCCGCCGACCGGCTCAGCCGCTCGGCTTCGGCGCCGTGCACCGCCAGCTCCTCCTCCTTGTGGGCGAGCTGGCGCTGGGTGTACTTGTCCTGCTCCAGGAGCTGGATCTCCTGATTCCGCCAGCGCGACACCTGCCCCGCCTCCTCGAACACGAGGCCGCGGAGATCCTCCATCGCCTTCTCCTGGCGGGCCAGGAGATCGCTCCCCTCGGTGTATTCCTGCTCCACCGCGTCGTTGCGGCCCTTGGCTTCCTGGAGCCGCGCGTCCAGCGTTTCCGCCTGCCGGTCCAGCTCCGCCTGGCGGGCCTGCCATTCCCGCTGGCGCTCTTCCAGTTGCTGGCGTTCCTGGCGGATCCCGTCCAGGCGGGCGGTCAAATCCTGCCGTTCCTTGCGCAGGAAGTCGGACGACGAGGCGATCCGCTGCAGATGCAGCTCCAGCCCGGCGAGCCGGTCGCGGTGCTCCTGCAGCCGTTTCTCGCTCCCCTCGAGATCGGAGCGCTCGCGGGCCAGCCGCTGGATCCACTCCTGCAGGTCGGCCTCCACGGCGCGGGCGGCGGCGTCCAGCTCGCCGAGCTCCCGGAGGTTCTGGTCGAGCCGAGCCAGCAGGTCACGGCCCAGCAGGAAGTAGCGGACGCGGAGGTAGGTCCGCATCTTGTCGCGGAGGTGGCGATAGCGCTTCGCCCGCTGGACCTGGAGCTTCAGCGATTTCAGGTTGCGTTCGATCTCGGCGATGATGTCCCGAATGCGCAACAGGTTGTTCTGGGCCAGTTCCAGTTTGACCAGGGCCGACTTCTTGCGGTGCTTGAACGAGACGATCCGCGCCACCTCCTCGATCAGGGCGCGCTTCTCCAGCGGCTTGGAGGCCAGCAGGTTCTGGATGCGCCCTTGTTCGATGATGGCGTACGAGGTGAACCCGAGGCCGGTGCCCTCGAAGGCCTCCTGGATGTCGAGGAGGCGGCAGCGCTTGCCGTTGAGGTAGTACTCGCTGGCGCCGTCCCGGTACAGGCGCCGGGTGATTTCGATATCCTCCTTCATGAGGGCCTGCTCGTCATCGTCCGGCGAGGGGATGTACTTCAGGCGGAGCGTGACGTCGGCCATCCCGACGGGGCCGTAGCGCTGGGTGCCGTTGAAGATGACGTCCTCCATCCGGTTGCCGCGGAGCACGCGGGCGCTCTGCTCGCCGAGCACCCAGAGGAAGGCGTCGCAAATGTTGCTCTTGCCGCAGCCGTTGGGGCCGACGATGGCATTGACCGCGCCGGGAAAGTCGGTGGAGACCGCCGTGCGGAATGATTTAAAGCCGGACACTTTCAGGCATTCTATTCGATGCATGCGTGGAGATCCGTTTCGGAGAACGTGGCCGCAAAAAGTGGTATTTTAAATCAATGGGGGGTTTTTCCCAAGTCGATTTTCACCGATTCTTCTATCAGGGGCAGCTCCTGCCGGAAGAAATCCAGCACGAACTGGTCGTAGCGGTGCTTCTCCTCGCCGAACAGCAGCGACTCCCTCGAGTTGGCCAGATTCAGGATCTCCTTTCGGCATTTGAAGTTGGTGTACAGCCGGCGGGTCTCCTTGGCCAGGCTGGCGCTGGCCTTGTCCTTGCCGGTGATGAACAGGATACTCTTGCCGGTGTACACCTCGGGCGTGGCCTCGGCGGAGACAAGCTCGGTGGGCGCCCGGAAGTACAGCCGGTACAGCATCCGGACGAAGAAGGACAGCAGCGAGGTGCGGAAACCGACGATGTCCTCCACCTTCATCGAGATGAACGTCTCGATGTTGGGGAAGACCGAGTCGAGGACGAGCACGCGCATGTTGGGATTGCCCGCACTGGCCTTGAGCGCGACGAAGGCGCCCAGTGACGATCCGTAGATGCCGATGCGGTTGAAATCCACCTCGGGGCGCTGGACGAGTTTTTCGACGGCCTTCTGCAGATCCTCGGCTTCCTTGATTCCGAGGGAAGACACCGTCTGGCCGGACAAGCCGTGCCCGCGCAGGTTGTAGACGAAAATGTTGTAGCCGTAATCCCGCAGCCGGGACGCCAGGCTCAGGACCTCCGTCCGGTTCGTGTCGTAGCCGTGGCTCAGGATGATGAGCGGCGACTGGTTGCTGCCGCGGATGTACCAGCCCTGCAGGACATCGCCCCCGGCGCCGTCCCAGGTGAAATCCACCGCGTACATGTGATATTCGGACGGGGTGATCACCTCTAGGCTGTGGGTGGGATGGACGATGTCGAAGAGCACGCCGGCGCCGATCAGGAAGAGCAGCAGCAGGACGGTCAGGAACACCGGCACCAGCAGACGGACGATGAGAAACGCCGTGTAATATCGGTTCTTGAACTTCCGGTAGAATCTGCGCATATCCCCTGCCTGATAATGGTGTTAAAAATTTTGGAATAACTATATCACAAGAAGGCGAATTCATCCACTGGGTTGAAGGTCGCGCCGAAAGGGAGCCGCCGGTTGAAAAATCAGCCGCAGCCGCCTATTTGGCTTGTCTCCCGAGCCGTATCAATGGTATTGTGATTTCGATGAACGTCAAGAAAAAGGGCGTCGCCCTAAACGCTTTCGAAACAACCGCTTCAGTCGTATCCGCCATTGCGGCCCAGGAATCCGCCCGCAAGATCTACGTGCTGGACACCAACGTCCTGCTGCACGATCCCACCTCGCTGTTCCGGTTTCAGGAACACCTGGTGGTCATCCCGCTGCACGGGCTGGACGAGGTGGACAAGAAGAAGGGCGATCCGATCATCGGGTTCAACGCCCGGGACGTGTCGCAGAAACTGGAACAGATCCTGTCGGGCGGGGATCCTTACCAGGCGGATCGGGGGATCCGGATCCGCAACGGCTACGACGGCCTCCTCTTCTTCCTGGCGGAGTACGCCGAGGGCTCGTTCCCGCGCGACCTGGACCTATCGTACTACGACAACTACCTGCTCGCCTCGCTCATCCACCTCAAGCAGCAGGTGGGACGGCCCGTCACCCTCGTGACGAAGGACCGCAATCTCCGGATCAAGTGCCACATTCTCGGGCTGCAGGCGGAGGATTACCTCCACGACCATGTCTCCGAGGAGAGCCTCACCGGCATCAGCGATCCCCTGCGCACCGTGGTGCTCACGCCGGCCGAGATCGACGAGATGTTCACCGCCAAGAAGCCGAACGAGTGGCAGTTGGCCAACTTCAACCGGCTCCGGCTGCGCTTCAACGAGGGCGTGATCCTGCAGGACGAGGCCGGTAACTATCTCGGGCTCGGCTACCGCAGCGGCGACACGCTGCTCTTCACCCAGTACGATCGCGTCCGGGTGCTGGGCGTGGGCCCCAAGGTGCTGGACCGGAAAAACTATTCGCACAACTTCGAACAGGCCGTCTGCATGACCCAGGCCATGAACGACGAGGTCCAGATTCAGGTGGTCGTGGGCAAGGCCGGCACGGGCAAGACCCACATCGCCATGGCCGCGGCGCTGGAGCTGGTGTTCCTCCGCAAGAAATACGAGTCCATCAAGCTCATCAAGCCCATCATCACCAAATCGCGGCTGGGCGAGGACATCGGGTTCCTGCCGGGCACCGTCAAGCGCAAGCTTCTGCCCCGCATGCGGCCGTTCGTGGAAAAGCTCCAAAAGCTGGTGGGCGAGAACGGGCTGGAGAAGGAACCGGGCTACCAGAAGCTGCTGGACGACGGGGTCATCGAGATGATGAACCTGGCCGACGTCCGCGGCGCGGACCTGTCGGGCTCGGTGGTGCTCTTCGACGAGGC
>CALAMB010000127.1 GCA_937925645.1 uncultured Acidobacteriota bacterium | reverse complement strand
CCACCGCCCGGATGGCCCGCGAGACCAGCTCCTTGACCGCCCGGGCGGGGATGTCCAGGCCCGACTGCAGCACCAGGTTTTCCAGCGCCACGAGGGCGTCATAGGCACTGTTGGCGTGGACCGTGGACATCCCGGCGTGGCCGGTGTTGAAGGCCCGGATCAGGTCCAGGGCCTCGGCCCCGCGCACCTCGCCCACGATGACCCACTTCGGGTTCATCCGCAGCGAGTTGCGCACCAGGTCCTGCAGCGTCACCGCCCGGTCGTCCTCGTGCAGGGCGTGCTTGCTCTCCAGGGGCGCCCAGAGCGCGCGGGGGAGGGAGATCTCGCGGGAGTCCTCCACCGTGACCACGATTTCTCCTTCGGGGATGAAGCCGCCCAGGACGTTGAGCAGGGTGGTCTTGCCCGAGCCGGTCCCGCCGGAGATGAGGATGTTCTGGCCGAGGGCCACGAGCGCCTTGAGCATTGCCAGGCCGGTTTCGTCCACCGTGCTAAAGCGGAGCAGGTCGTCCGCCGTGAGGCGCTCCTTGGGGAAGATGCGGATGGAGATGCAGGCGCCCTGCGGGTAGCAGGGCGGGATGACGATGTTGACCCGGGAGCCGTCGGGCAGCCGGGAGTCCAGGATGGGGTGATTGGCGTCGAGGCGCCGGTGGATGATCTCGGCGATGCTCTCGACGGCCAGCACCAGGTCGGTGCCGGAGTGCCAGGCGGCCGCCACCGGTTCGATCCGGGCACCCTGGCGCTTGACGTACACGTCCCGGTAGTCGTAGATGAAGAGGTCGGTGACGGTAGGGTCCTCCAGGTAGGGGGCAATGGGGCCGAGGAGGTACTTCAGGAGCTCCAGGTTGAGCTGCTGGCCGACGCTCATTTGGACACCTTTTGCAGCAGGAACTCGGCGATGATGTCGGAAGCATCCACCAGGGCGGCGGAGAAGCCGTCCCGGCTGCCGACACCGAAGCGCCAAAAGAAGGACTTGCCTGTCCGGGTCTGGGTGAAGTAGACCTCGATCATGATCCCCGGCAGGGTCTGGATCGTCTGGCGAGGTTCTGCCCCCACCAGGCAGAGGCCGATCCGGGCAGAGGCACGGCTCTCCAAGCGGAGGCCGCGCTGCCGGAGGGCTTCCCGGAGAGCCTGGGTGAAGGCCTCCTGGTAGGGCCGGGTGGAGACGACGCTCCGGATCGGATCCAGGCAGACAGCGCCACCCGGCCAGGCGAAACCCTCGTCATACTGGTAGCCATAGTAAGCGTTGCCCCGAAGGCGGGCGTAGATCTCCGCGGTGAAGAACCGGCCGATGCTCTGGGGGTCGGTTCGGAGGTCCGGGCAGTCCTCCAGGAAGGGACGCACTGCGGAAATCTTCGCCAGGAACTCCAGGTCCCGCCGGCTGGGCTCAGCCGGTTTCTGGATAGACGATTGGGCCATCACCGCGGACATGAGGAGCAGATAGAGTAGAAAAAATCTACCGCCGGGCATAGCTGCGCTCCGCGACCCGGGCGTAGGGCGAGACCAGGATGTCCTCGGTCAGGAAGACCTTCATCCGGTACCCCTGGCCCACCGTGATGGTGGGGACGATGTTGGTGTAGCGCTGCATGATGGTGTTGAGGATCTTCTCGAAGTTGTCGGTGGTGTCCTCGATGACGTAGGCCCGGCCGGAGTAGGGGTCGGTGTGCTGCTGGGCGGCCGCCCCGAGGCCCTCCAGCACCCCCACGAAGATGGCTGTGCCGAACTGGAGCAGCCAGTGCCGGTTCACGTCGGTCACCGCCCCCAGGGCGCCGGTTTGGTCCAGGGCCGCCAGCGCTCGTTGGCTGCCGGGGAAGGCGATGGAGTGGCCGCCCGGCAGGATCAGCCGCTCGAAGCGGATGAAGAGGCGGGACGCCCCCATGTAGTGGATCACCTGGCTGCGGCCGACCAGCCGGGCTCCGGCCGGGACCACCACGAATCGGCCCGAGTCGTCGATGAGGTCCCGGCTCACGGCACAGACCACGGGACTCTCCTCGGTGTCGGAGACGATCCGGTGGGCCAGCACCGTGTCGATAAACTCCCCCTCGGCGACCTTCACCGGCGGGAGGAGACCGAAGACGACTGTATTGATCTTTTCCTTTTCTCTGCTTTCTGACAGTTCCTTCTGAGGTCGAGCCGGCGGATTGGAATCCGCCGGTTGCCGGAACGAGGCCATGACCGTTTCCTTGTCGATGGACGTTTCCGCTTCCTGGGGATCCTCGCCGTCGAAGTAGATAGCCTTTTTATAAGAACGGCTGTAGACGAACATGGGCTGGCGTTCCTGCTCTTTGGCCCGTTCCCGGCGGTCTTCCTCGTACTTGCGCTCGTTGAGGCCATTCTCCCGCGTGTCGTAGACGTACCGGTTCGGATACGCGGCCGATGGATTCTCCTCCTCGGCCTGTTGTCGCTTGAGGATCCGCTCCACCAGGCTCATCCGGTTGGCCCGGCGGTCCACCTCTTCCGGACTCGGGTCGTCGCCGCTGTCCACGCCGGTTTCGTTCTCCCGGCGGTTCTGCTCCAGGAGCTTCTCCAGCTCGGACGACGGCGAGTCGCCTGGTTGACCCCGGTCCACGAAGGGCTGATCGGCCAGGGAGTCCGCCTTGCGCTGGGCCTTGGCCTGCTGCCGCTGGTCGAAGGCCTGCTGGGCCAGCTGGTCCGGCGTCACCTTCGGGGCTTGGCCGTTATCACCAGAGTCCAGGGCGAAGAGCAGGGTCAGCACCCCGGCGAACAGGATCACCAGGCTCCCGGCAATAGCCAGGAGCAGGTGCCGGCCTTTCTTCGGCGGATCCGCCCGGTCCTCGGCTACGGTGGTGTTGGGGGTTGATGCGTCGCTCATGTCACTGCCTCTCGATCAGCCACAGCGAATCGGGCTCGAATCCGATGGCCAGGTCGTTTCCTCGGGGCAGGGTTGTGGCCACGACGAAGAAGAACTGCTCATCTTCCGGGCTGGTTCCACAAACGTCAGCACAGGTCCGCAGGATGTCGAAGCCGCTGGAGATCCACCGGCCGTCACACAGGCACTTCCGCCAGAGCTGGAGGGAGACCGGCGTCGTGGCGCCGGTTTCATCGGACATCTCGGCTTCCAGCCGACCGGTCGCGATCAGGGTGGTAACCTGTGCGGGATCCAGGGAGATGACCGTGACGAGGAAGGCATCGTCCGCGAGCTCGACGCCGGTCACGGTAAAGAGCGGCGCCACCGTCTCCGACTCGTGTAATTCCACCACGTGGAAATTCCCGATGGTCTGCTCGCGTTCTACCTGCTCGCCGTGTAAAGGATGTGAGAGAAAAATGGCCAGAGTTATTAAAGTAATAGTTATTGATTTCATAACCCCTCCTTTAGAGCCACGAAGTCACCAAGGCACAAAGCAAGCAGAAAGACTTTGATCGAGTGAGTTTTCTTCTTCGTGCCTCGGTGTCTTAGTGGCGGATCTCAGTCTCGCCCGATCTCGGTGGTCCGGTCGCCGGACTTGAGATAGAACTTCTCGTTGCCCGAGAGCACCCGGTGGATTTGGTAGCAGTCTCCAAGGTCCACATACTTGACCGGCTGCAGCTCCTTCTCCTTGTTCCGCTCGGCCACGAACACAGCCGGGCGGTCCTGGGCGCCCGGCAGCAGGACGTAGGTGAAGATCCCGTCGTCTACCACCCGGCGGACCTGGAAGCAGTCATTCTTCACCTGATAGCGGGTCTCCAGGGAGAAGAGCAGCTGCTTGCGGGCGGCCGCCGTCTCCTTCTCCAGCCGGGCCTGGTACTCCTTCTCCAGGGCGCCGGCCTTCTGCTGGACCTGCTCGGCCACCTCGCGGCCCACCCGGTTGGTGAAGAAGTTCTGGTCGTGGATGTCCACCACCACCAGAGCGGCCGCTTCCTCGGCGGGCTTCGAGGTGAGGTGGAACACGAAGCACTGCCCGTTGGCGGTGGACAGAATCACCGAGGTGTCGGCGTTGGACTCCAGCGGCTTGACCACCCCAACGGTTCCGTTGGACTGGCCGAAGAAGCTCTTGTTGTTGGTGACCACGAAGTCCTGGATCTCCCAGCCCTCCGGCAGCCGGAAGGTGGTGCCCACGCCCGTGGCAGAGGCCAGGGAGTAGACCTTGTTCCGGTTGGCCCCGTCGAAGTTGCACGCCACTGTCTGGGGCGTGACGGCCAGGGTCAGAGCAGACAGAATGAATGCGAGCAGAGAAACAGATAAGGACTTGATCATGGATTCCCCTCCTGGAATTCGCTTTCGTTGTACTCCACGACCACCAGGCCGTGGGCGTTGGCGACGGTGCGGCCGGCCACCTTAAGGCGCAGCACCGCGAGATACCGGCGGTCCTGGACCGGCTCGTCGTTGGCGGCGAGCACCTTCTTGCGGAAGATCGCCTGGACGGCGAGGTTCGGTTTCGATTCGGTTATGGAAACGCTAAGAACTTTGCACAGGCCCTGGCCGGAGCGGCCGATGAGGTCGGCCCGCGCGGGCAGCTCGGCGCAGAGCTTGACCTGGCCCTGGGCTTCGGGTGCCGTCCGGGCGAAGGCCTCGTCCAGGTTGCTCCGGACGGTGAGCTGGTTGTAGGTGTAGAGGCTCCCCAGGTACTCCCGGACGAAGGCCTCGACCTCCACCGGCAGCCGCTCCTGGCCTTGCGCGTCGATGGCCCGGAAGTCCACCGGCCGGGCCTCGCCGGTGACGGCGTTGACGTAGATGGGCAGCGGCTTGATCTCGCCCAAGTGCCGGGAGAGCAGCACCAGGCTGACGACGAGCCCCAAGCACACCAAGCCCAGAATGAACACGGCGAACTTGAGAAAGAGGTTCACGAAGGCCAGGTTGCCGGTGGAGCGGATGAAATCATCGCCTCTGG
>CALAMB010000126.1 GCA_937925645.1 uncultured Acidobacteriota bacterium | reverse complement strand
CACGGTGGCTGTCAGAGCGCGTAAAGCGCAGATAGCCGGTCCGGCAATCGCCATGAGTGCCAACACTTCGGCCAGATCTGCGGGAGGCTGACCAACGGGCCGATAGTTGCCCGTAGCAACCTGGCGGGCCTGCTCCGCGTGCTCCTTCCAACCGCTGCTTTCATCCGAGTCTTCGGACTGCTCGGGTGCTAAACTCGCATCCTCGGCAAAGAACGCAGTGGTTGCCCCACCATGGTGTCTTCGGTCTAAGAGGATTGGAGCTGCCCAGTACCACTCTTCCTTCTGGCCTGATCCCGATTCTGTGGGAAGGATCGGTTGGAGAAGATCCTGGATTTCAGAGGCCGCTCGCAAGAGCAGTTCAGCCAAGGTGGGCGGAGAGGCAAGTTTCGATCCGCTGTGGAAAAATTGCTTTCTTCCCACTTCCGAAAGAGTCAGGCAGGGGTACATCATCGCCCAGACGGGCATGTTCGCCAACCGATTTTCCGAACTCGAGAAACGGAGCAGGCGACGCTTCCGCTCGGTGGCATCGGGAGTGTTTTTCGCGTCCGGGTTGCCTCGCTTCATGATCCGCCGCTCGACTTCATAGCTCACCAGGATTGCGATCGCCCGCGGCACCATATGCCAACTGGAAAAAACCAACCGCTTGGTCATTCGAGGTTTATCAATATTGGAAAAAGCCCCCCCCAGCTGATAGTAAGGCAACGACGGTGGGATCCATAGCAGTTGCCACCAGCCGCTGTCAATGGTCTCCTCCAGCAGGCGTTCCATCAGAGGGTGGCAGGCGGGAATCTCCTTGTAAGCAGACCAGTCATCCCGCCGGATTAGGCAGTACCGGCTGTTGTGAACGGCCTTGACAGCTTCGGCCGTTCCGGAGGCGCTGTGGCTTTCCAGCTGCACCTTCAGCTTGTAGCTTCCCTTCTCCATGAAGTTCAGGAGATAGGGACTGGCCTTCCAATACTCCAAGGGATCCCGGTGACCCAGGGCAGCGGCAATGCCACGGACTTCCCGGTAGCTTTTCAGGTGCGCCGGGCGGATGCTTGTCGATGTTTTGCCGGCGTCGTGCAGCATTCCGCTGCGGTCCTCGGTGACGGCCAGCCGTTCAGTCCTGCAGATGACCTGCCGCAGGGCGTTCTCGACGGCGAGCTTAGCGCCCACAAGCCGTTCCGGCGGCTCGAGGCCCGCGCGGGCGCTGGATTGGCCGTACCTCGTCAGAAGCGATTTCACCTCTTCCGTGCGGGCGTCGTTGGCATAAAGGAAACGTAGCGTCTCGATGAAGTCCCGGTAGTGGTCGTCCGTCCCGCTCTCCTGGTTAAGCGTGTACATTTTATATGGAGTGGCGGAAAGCAGGAGTACCCGGACGCTTCCTGCCCACTCGAAAAGATCGTTGGCCAAGATGCTCGCTTCATTGTTGTCGTCTGGTTGCAGCAGGTCCTTAAACCGTTGGAATTCGTCGAGGATGACCAGGTCCGGTTCGAGAGCGTGGATGCACGAAGTGGCCAGGAGCATGCGCATCTCCCCAATGAACCGGTTGCGCTTCTGATTTTCATCGGCGGGGATGTACTTACGACTCCAGTGAAAACAATCGCAGAGTTCGCTGAAACGACTCCGGTACGTGGCGGAGCCCTTCTTCTCCGATTCTTCATCTTGATGAATGATATCGCTCCTGAATTTCTCCGCCAGCCCTTTATCAAACGATTCTTGGGGATCGACTTGGTTCAGCCAATATCGAAAATTATCTCTCCCCATGGCAGCCTGGAAAACATTGCAGGCCGCTGTGCCTTCAAATAGATCAGGCCACACCTGCTGCAAAAGCCAGTACAACAAGATTCGCTCCTCACTGTGGCCAGCGGATTTACCCAAGTTGAACGAGGTCCCTGGGGTGAAGGACACAAAGTTCAGTGAATTATCCTTCAAGTCCTTCAATATTTGAGGGAGCAGGGTGATTCGGGTACTAAACTTGAAATCCTCATTGCCTGTAACATTGAGCCGGTTGATGTTTTGCCGGGCGATGTCGCCGTTGGAACAAATGTAGATGATATCGATTCGGTCCACCCCTTCCCTCTGCAGGTGCCTGACGGTCTTTGCAATTACGCCCCGGGCCACCAGGGTTTTTCCCAGGCCCACTTCATCGGCCAGAAGAAATCGCCGAGTAGGATTCGGACCGTAGAGGCGATGGAAAATATAATCCACGGACCTCCGCTGGAATCCCTTCAGTGAGGCCAGCACCTGGTCCACATCCACAAGAGCCTTCGAATCGTCGGCCTCAGGTTTGCTCAATGTGTTCTCCTTCTGCATCCTGAACTGCGTCCCACAGAGCGCGGAGTTCCTCCGGCAGGATCTTTCGTCCCGCCTCGGTCGCCTCCAGGTCGCAGATGAGTTTGCCAATCGGCCCGAGCTTGGCGGGATATTCGGCGTAGGTGCGCAGGATGTTCTCCAGAAGCGGCGTCTCGAAGCTTCCGAATCCGGCCGGACCAGTCCCGGCGCATCCTACGAAGTGGCCCTGGATCAGAGAGCCGGGATCATTAGTGCTCCCCAACAGCATGAGTAGGTAGCGTAACAGGTGTTCCCGGTCCGAGAGGATTGCCAGCAGTAGCTGATTCTCCCGGTCGGCCGGAGCGCCGTCTAGCGGGATGCGCAACACGAATTCCCGGGACAATTCCCCGCCGTCCACTGAGGCGATCAGCGTGACGGCGCAAAAGGCGGTCAGGGAGAGGAAAGCCAGCTTGGGAAATGTCGCTATCGTGCCGGCGAGTCCGGCCAGTTGGGCCGACTGCTCCGGCGGCAAGGAGATGGGTCTGAGACTCCCGATCACTCTCGGAGGAAACTCCTCGACCCCGGTCGAAGTCGCCTGCCCGCTCACGTCGTAAAGAGTCTCAGCGCCCGAGTCGTTCCGAGTCACCCGGGCCACCAGGCACGCCTTTACCAGCTTCTGACTGGCTTCCTCCAGCAAATTCTCGAGTTGGCGTTTGATATCGTCAGGCGCAACGGGATCCTCAGGCGGTTTGTACGGTTGCAACAGGGAACTGAATTGCAGCGAGGGCTCTGTCTCACTCGAGTTGGCCAATCCGAGCAAGGTATCGATGCCCAGCTTTGATTTCCTGCCCCGCAGCTCCACCATGAATTCCACGTTCCCCTCGAACGCCCGGCTGGTGGCATTGGCCGAGCCGGTCCAGATTCGTGCATCCCAGCCTTCGTCCGCGACGTATAACTTGGCGTGCAAGCCATGCAACTGCTCCCCCGATGGCTCCACTGCAATGCCAAGGCCACTCGTGCCGGATTCGCTGTCCGCTTGTGGCAGTGGCGTTGCGGTCGCTTCACCGTTGCCTGACTCAGCTTCGGCACCCTCAGCCAGAATATACCAGCGTGGTCCGGCATCGAGAAGAGGCCGGGGGAGCTGCGCCAGCGACTCCGCACGGGAAACCACGGCACACAGGTCTGTTTCGTTCTTGATTTTCTCAAGAAAGCCGGCATCGAGGAATGGAGAGATCACTGCCATGCGGTCCAAACGGCCGTTAAACGGCCAGCTGCCGCCGTTTTTCAGACCAATGGGCCAGAAGGTCAGAGCCTCGGCATCGGACTGGAACTCTTGAGGGATCTCGAAACGGACCCGAAGCAGCTCATCGGCGATTGTCTTGATCGTACCGCGAATCTCGTCGGCCACGGGACGCGCGGCCAAGCCGGGCAGTTCCTTGATAAACTCGGCCAAGGGACGGTTCCGGCTGAACGCACGGGTACGGTTTGTCGCCAGGTCGCCCTCCAGGACCAGGAGCGTATCCCAGGAACGGTCGAAAGTCAGGTTGCGTGTGCCGCACAAAACCTTGAAGTGGGCCGCTGCCGCCGTAGGGGGCCGGCCCTCCCATGATGCGTCTTCGGAGTCGGGGGCGTACCGAACAACGGTGACTTTGGGGTGAAAACTGCCACCTTGCGGCGCCACTGCCTCAGTTATCGAGCTCTCCATGTAGCCAAACAGCGGCTGTCCACGGGGGGGAACGGCGATGCGTCCCGCCTGGCAGAAGATGTGAATCCGGCCGGCGTGTCGGCGCAGCGCGTCGAGCATGGCCACCGGATCAGCGCGGCCGGATTCGTCCAGCCCGTCCCCCGCCAGCAGCGTGAACGACAGGGGCAGCGTCAGCAGCGCGACGAGATCCAACGAGTAGGTGGTGGCGATCACCCGGTCGAGGCGGAAGCCCGCCGGTGGCCGGAGCACCTCGATGAGGACCGTTCGGTCAGATGGGGACAACATGATTTACACCTCCACGCGCAGGCCGCGGATCACGTCGCGCACCAGGGCGCGGACGGGGGACCTCCAGCGATAGTCCAGCTGGGCTGTCCCGGACGTGCCGCTCCAGTTGTCCAAGGCCCTTCGGTTGCCCAACCGGGCACGGCCCCTTTTGATATTCTTCTCCCGTGAACGGATCAGCTCGCGGAAGCGGGGGGCATGAATCACTTCCTCGGCAGACCGGCACTTCCCGATATCATGGAGCCACGATTCCACGAATACCGAGCACCCGCGGGGCACTGCAACTTTCCAATCCCTCATCAGGTCCCAAAGCCTCTCTGGGCCCCACGCTTTCAGATCCCAACCTTGCGATTGAAGAAGGTGCCACCAACCGGCGATTTCGTGCTCATAGTGCGCCGTTTTTTCGTTCCATTCTTTCTCTTCAGCCAGCATCAAGTTGTACAGGAGAGCGGCACCATGGATAAACTCTGAAAAGTGCCGCGCGTTCAGGAACGTTTCCACCAGGTACTCAGGAAGCTGTTTGGGTGCCACCTGCTCCCACACGAAGTTGGTGTTTTCAGCTGGTTCCCCGTCCTGGTCGATCAACCAGGCCAAGAGCGACTGGCTGGCGGACTGCCGGATTCGTTCTGCCAGAAACACCGCCTCTTCTCGGGTGAGGGCGAACGTCGTGGCGTCCCGCCATCCTGTCGGGGGCTCGGGGAGCCTCGGGTGCCACAGCATCGCCGCCGAAAAACCGACCACTTCCCCGTCATCGTTGAGCATGGGTGCGTCGGCAGCTTGCTGGCGGCTGACGAAGCGGTAATAATCCGTCTCGGACCCGTCGAATCGGAGGATCCCCCACTTCTTAAGCCCCTGCCAATAAACACTGCTGGGCAACCTCTGGACAGCTGCCTTGGCTCGGTACCCAATCACACCCGTTTCTTCCTCGCCCTTCACCAGACTTTTCCGCAATAGGTCTAGTCGCCAACGGATCTTGTCCGCAAACGAACTCACGCCGCCATCGCCCATTTGAAAGACCCACGGGATGAACAGGAAATACCGCACCCGGGTTTGAATTGTGCTTGTACCCGGAAAGAGGCGATCGGCGAAGGCGTCCCGGATGACGCCGATCCCAAGCTCGTCCCGCGTGTCCTCCTCGCGGAATAGGTCGATGACCTCCAGCACGCGCCGGCGGTCCCGGTCGGAATAGTCCATCCACGAAAACGAAGAAGGCATTTCATCCCCCTCAACAACAACATCCGGGCAGTCAGGCTGCCTGGGCCGCGGAGCGGATCAGCTGGAAAGCGCGGACTTTCAGGTCCATCCCTTCGCCCATTAAGGCATAGGCCCACGAGTCCCGTTCCTCCTTCTGGTGGTGGTCCACGAACTCCAACACGGCGTTCAAAACGCCCCAGAAGGTCCCGCGGGATCCCGGCAGATCCATGCCCTTCCCGCTCTCCAGAAGATCGGTAATTTTTCGCTGTGCGGCGCGGATCTCCGCCACCTTGTTTTCCCAAATCCGCAGGAGGCCGGGATTCCGCTCCGCATTGCGCGGCCTTGTTGGCTCGGGCAGCAACTGTTTCAAGAATTGCTGGCACTTGTCCGCCGAACAGGACTTTCGGGTGAGACTCGTGAATTCCTCAGTCACCTGGGCGAACTGTCCCAAGGCCGCTCCAATGTACTTCTGGGCCGCGGCGGCGTGTTCCAGGAAAGAGCCGTGGTGGGACCGGCGGAACGGTTTTTCAAACCCCGGCTCCTTTATGGCCAGTGCTAGCGTATTCTGGCAGACCACCCGAATAGTAGTCAGACGGATATGAAATGCCATGGAGCCGTCGTGACTGTTGGCGAAGAGGGCGTAGGGCTCGACGATGTCGTTGGGTGCAATTTCCTTGGGTTTGTCCATCTTCGCCAGCAGCCAGACGACTTCTCCGTTTCCGAGGTATCCGCCGGTGTGATAGATCTGGCGACCCTGCCCGAAGATGGCATCAAACAGCAAGGCGCCGTCCTTGTTCTGGAGCGGCTGAAATCCACGGTGGGCCACCCCCAACACGCGGCGCGGATCCCCCGCGGGGCGATCCCTCCGAACGATGGCCTTGCGCATGGGGACCGGAGAAGGCGGGTTGTCGGCAGTCAGGAGATCGACAAAACCTACCTCCCAATTCAATCCACCGGCACGGAGGGCCTCCTCCATGGTGGCAGGTTGGGCCAGCGCGATCCCTCGTCCATGCCAGGGCATCTCACCGGTATAGAACATCTCACCGACGTTTGCGGGCATGGCAACCTCCTTAATTTTCCTTCTTGATCACCAAGGGTTCCCCTTCATCCTCATCACCGCTCGGGGTTGCTTCGGGCAATCCCAGCAATTGCTGAGCCTCACCGGCCGGCAATTCCTCCACTTCCCGGAGCTTGCGTGCCATGGCCCGGGTTCGGGTGGCTGTCTCATCGATCGTATTGGATGCCGTCGTGAGCTGCTTCTTGACTTTGTCCAACACATTGCCAAACTTTCCGAATTCGTTCTTCACCGCACCGAGGACTTCCCGGATCTCGTTGGCGCGGTGTTCGATCGCCAAGGTCTGGAAACCCACCCGAAGGCTCGTCACAAAAGCCGACAGCACGGTGGGCCCCACCACCAACACCCGGTATTTGCGCTGCAGTTCGTCGTGGAATCCCGGCTGCCGCAAAGCCTCTGCGTATAGTCCCTCGGTGGGCAAAAACATGATGGCAAAGTCTGTGGTGTCCGGGGGACTGATGTACTTGTCGTGGATGTCCTTGGCGGATTTCTGCAGGGCGGCCAGCAACGCCCGCTTGCTTTCCTCGACTCCATTGGCGTCGGCCAGGCGGGAGGCCTCCATCAACCGTTCATAGTCCTCCTTCGGGAACTTCGCATCGATGGGCAACCAGAGAGGTTTTTTCGGATCCTGCGCCTGGCCCGGGAGGCGGATGGCATACTCCACCCGTTCCCCGCCTGCCTTCGGCTGGACGTTCGTGGCGTACTGATCTGGAGTCAGGATCTCCTCCAGGATCGCGCCCAGCTGATACTCTCCCCATGTTCCGCGGTCCTTGACGTTGGTGAGAACCCTCTTGAGATCCCCAACCCCGGTTGCCAGGCTCTGCATTTCACCGAGCCCTTTTTGCACTGCTTCCAGCCGATCGCTTACCAGTTTGAAAGATTCTCCCAGGCGAGCCTCCAGCGTACGGTGCAGCTTCTCGTCCACCGTCTGGCGCATCTCCTCCAGTTTCTTTTCGTTGCTTTCCTGGATAGATCGGAAGAGCGTCGTGTAGGGAAAGAGTGTAGATCTCGGTG
>CALAMB010000125.1 GCA_937925645.1 uncultured Acidobacteriota bacterium | reverse complement strand
CCGTGATCGGTCCTCTCCGGGTGTCGATATAAACACCGGATCGCAGTCGGATTTTCCCGCTTGAAAGTTCGCTCTGGGTCAGCTTATGGCCAATGCCAATGGTGCCGTAACCAGCGCTGTCCTGGTAGACAATCGGCACCCGCCCCTCTTCGAGCTCAATAAACCGCCTGCCCTCCGCGCTGATCCGCCGCATCATACCCGCACCACCTTCTCGTAACCCTTGGCCCGGTGCCATCCCCACTTCAGCACGTAGCGCTCCATGACCATGTTGTCCGGTATTTCCACTACGTCCCCGTTTGACGTGAACCATTTCAGATTATCCGTGACGCAGATTCGGTGGTTCGTCTTGCCCTTCAGCCGGTAGTAATGAGATGGCATACCCAGTTGATGAAACGCCCATTTTGCCAGCACGGCGGCACCATCGCAGTCGTCGCGATACTCATTGGCCACCACCACTTCCGGGCCGTCAGGGGTCCAGTCTGTTGACTCCTTGCGCCACTTGAACTGGCTCATGAACTTGCGCATCCCGTGAATCCCTTCGGCCTTGATCACCACGGCCCACCGGTCCAAATCCTTCCGGGCCTTTTTGAGATCCGATCTTCTAAAAATGGAAATGAAAAGGTTTTTGAAGAATGCGTACATTACAGCTCCCCGCCTTCTGCGCCAGCGTTGGGAGGGATGGCATAGTCCCTGCCGACTCTCCGCCGCTCCATCAAAATGTCCATTTTCGTTTCAAGCCGCGTCAGGCTGGTGATATAAGACCCGTTGGCCACCCGGATCTCGTCGATGGCCCGCGCCTGTTTTTCAATCAATTCTTCCAGGCTCCGAAAGGTTTTGTCTTCCTGCCTGCAACGCTCGTCACATGTCTGTTGCAGGCCGTGCATGGTCATTTTCTGCTTGTGTAGGCACTCACTTTGATCCTTAAGTGTGGAGTCCAACACTCTGTGTGTCTCGGCGTGCTGGTGGCGCCATTCCGCAAATGTGTTGCGGTCCCTCTCCGGCTCACATTCGCTTTTGACCCTCCATATATAGGCTGCCATTGCGATCACAATGCCGCCGACAATGCCGATGACCGGCGCAGGGACTTCCATTCATCACCCCTTCCGCTCTTTGATCGTGTCACCGTCCACCTCGATCTCACCCGAAAGCCCGCCCGTTTCCGCAACGGCACCGATGATGTCGTTTGCGTGACGGGTAAGGCGCTCGATCTCCGCCCGGATCGCCGCCAATCGCGCCATGGCCCCGGTAGGAATTTTTACTTGTTTGCTTTCCTCTGTAGTCATACTCCTACGCCCCCTCCCACCGGCAGGTCCATCGATAGAATCAAGTCCCGGATTTGCTGAACCGTCATCTTGTCCGGGTCGTAATACAATGTCGGATCGTTCCGGATGATCTCCTTTGCCAGTTTCAACGCCATGCCGTTCGTCTGTTGGGTGAGCGTCCCGACCGGGTCCGCATACTTCCACCGGTACACTTTCACCACGGCATCATCGAAAGTGATGGTCACATCCATTGGAGCCATTTTAATTCCTTTCCAATCGTTCCACTCGGTCCTGCAGTTGTTGGATGACGGACACCATGGCCGGTATCATCTCGATCTTGCTGATTTGCCACAGTTCCTTCTTTTCATCGGCTGGCTTGCTCGCCCATAGTGGGTTCGCCTCATACAACTCCTGCGCGACAAACCCCTCCTGATATTTCCCGCTTTCGATGTGGCGAAAACCGATGGGCCTCGACAGCCGGATGGCGTCCCATGCCCCGACCGGGTCCAGGGTGTGGATGTCCGTTTTGATCCGCCGATCCGATGCACTCCAAAAAGTCGCCCCGCCCGCGCCGTCGCCACGAATACCTCCCAAGGCCGTGTCTGCGCTGTTCAGGTAGGCCATCCACCAGTTGGATGATGTCGGAACACTCATGCCGAGCTTGATTCTGACGCCATGGCCGGAAGTGTTTTGCTGCTGAAAGTGCCCAACATAGGTGGAGTCGTTCGCCAGCACATAAAGCATGTGATTGGTGCTGTTGGTCCCAACGGAAAGCTTGCCGGATAAGTAGTTTCGATCCTCACCCGTGATGTAAAGGCCATAGTTGGTGGAGCCTGAAAGAAATTCTGACGCGTAAAACCCGTAGTTGGTCGATGACCCGATGTGCCCGCCAGATTGAACCCCGAAATAAGTCACAGGCCCACCCGATGTCGTCTGAGATGCTGTGGCATATACTCCCCTTGCCACGGTCGCAGTGCCTGTGCTGCGGAATGTGACAAACGTGCGCGTGCCGACCATATAGGAAACCTCCCCAGCGCCGTCATGGAAAGTTAGCCCACGGATGCCGTGAACAACGCCGGTAA
Source organism: uncultured Acidobacteriota bacterium (assembly GCA_937925645.1). Lineage (GTDB taxonomy): Bacteria > Acidobacteriota > JAAYUB01 > JAAYUB01 > JAAYUB01 > JAAYUB01. Next base: position 723 of record CALAMB010000125.1, on the reverse strand, counting down.
TGTTTTTGCCGAATGCCGGAGCCGCCACGGACTTAGAGGTGAGGGCAGAGGTGTCCAAACTTGATCCGGCGGCCGACGTTATCAGCTTAGAGGTTATGTTCAACGCATGAGAACTCACGGACGGGTCGGTGTGTTCTTTTATCATGTACAGACCTACGGAACGGTCGGTGTTGTCGGAAAAGTCCCACGTCAAGCCGGTCGTTAATGACTCAGGATCGGTGCTGACCGTGTAATTGAGCACAGACTTTTGAGATCCGTCATACACCCAGGAAATGCCGGAAACCCCGCCGATCGGCGTAGAGAAAATCAAGTCCCCGCCGTCATTTATGGTGATGTCGCCGCCATCATAAATATTGACCCCTGTGTCCGCATAACTCGCCAGCAGCGCCCCTCCGCTGTCGTCGGCGTAGAGGTACAACCCCGCGTCCGTGCCGTCGGTCCCGCATTTCAGAATCGGATAGCCGGTCGTCGGGTTGTAGAGCCACAGGCCCTTCTCGCCAGAGTCGGTCCCGAGGCGGATCACTTCGTCATCGGTCGCGTTAAAAATTTTTACCGAGGCGTCGTCCTGAATCAGCCAGGACCCCGCCACATAATCCACCCCGCCATCGATCACCAGGGTATCGCCGGCCACCACCCAAAACCCGTAGTCGCTCGATGAGTAGTTGCCCGTCCCGTCGTTTTTCGCCAGGCCGTCCAGGTAGCCCATGGCGACCTTTTCGGCGC
>CALAMB010000124.1 GCA_937925645.1 uncultured Acidobacteriota bacterium | reverse complement strand
GCCGCCCACGAGTGACGCTGTTCTGGTCCTTGCTGTGACCAGCGGCGACCGCGAGATGCCGTACACGCTGCTGGCGTTGCCGGGTGGCCGGACAATGGTGGTCGTGCGAACCGCGCCCTGACGCCGGATAAACCGGCGGGTGTTCCCTGTCCACGCGAGTTCACAAATTCACGCGAAGGAGAATGACCATGAGAACGTTGATGATCGCCATGCTGCTGGCGCTGGCACCCTGGGTGCTGGCCGGTGACAAACTGCTGGTGGAGTTCCAGATCTATCTGGGGGCCTATGAAGCCGACTCGCCCGCCCAGGTGGTGGTGACCCTGCCCACCGGCCGGCTGACCGAGACCAAGGGCTCCGCCGTGATCGAGGATATCCAGAGCACCTTCAAGCTCAAATCCATGCGTCTGCTGGGAGCGCCGGTGATCGAGGTGGCGCTGCCGGGAGAGGCGGTGGTCACCCACGGTGTCAGTGACGGAGGGCCGACGGATACGATTCAGAATTACCGCCTCCGGGTGAAGCCCACGAGCCGGGAGGGGGACCGCGCCCGGCTCCAGGTGGGCCTGAGCGTCAACGGCCAACCAGAGACCGCGATGGACATTTTCGCCAAGCTCGGCACCGGCGTGGCATTGGCCAACCGCCTGGACGGACATATGCTGATTCTGCTGGCCACGGTGCATGAGGATGGGCGGGAACTCATCCGGCCCCAGCCACTGAAAAAGGTACTGCCAGAATATCCTGGAGAACTGAAGGAGCAGAAAATCGCCGGAAAGGTCGTCCTGCGGGTGACCATCGATGCGACGGGGAAGTTGACGGACATCCAGCCGGAAAAATCCGACCATGAGAGTTTGACCCAGGCGGCGGTCGCGGCCGTCAAACAGTGGACGTGGCGGCCCGGCAGCGTCAAGGGCCAGATCAAGAGTTTCACACTCATGATCACCATCCACTTCAGGCTCAATTGACGGCTTCCGGAGGGGCCGGGGCGCGCTCGGCAGCGGGCGCACCCGGCCTCTTGTCAAACCGTCGCGCCGGTGGGATCATGGAGACAAACAGGCATCAAGTCCGCATGTTCCCACGGGAGGTGTGTATGGTCGTCCGGGTGCTGCTGGCGCTGGCCCTGGTCGGGGCGGTGTGCGCCATGGCGTGCGGTGGGCCGCCAGCGGGTTCCGCAGGATCTGCGGGCGCCGCGATGCGGTTCAAGTATTACGTTCACATGGATCGCGAGGGGATCGGCATCGAGGCCTTCCGGTTCCTCGTGCCGTCCGACTGGCGGGTCAGCGGCGGCATCCGCTGGGCGCTGGACAATCCCGGCCGCCCGGCCACGGCCCACCTTCAGGCGGCCAGTCCGGACGGCCGCCGGGCGCTGGAGCTCTTTCCGGCCCAGCCCTGCTTCTGGACCGACAATCGGATGATCCTGACCACCAATCCGCCGGGCACACGCTATTTCGGCAACGAGGTCCGGCCCATGCCCGGTCCCGTCGAGGCGCTGCGCGACATGATCCTGCCCCGGTTCCGGAGCGGCGTGGCGGGCCTCCGGGTGGTCGAGTCGAAGGAGCTGCCCGACCTGGCCCGCGCCGTGGGCGCCGGGGCGGCCGCCGGCCCGGGGCTGCAGACGGGTGCCCGGGGCGCGATGGTCCGGGTGGAGTACAGCCAGGGCGGCCAGCTCGTCGAGGAGGAAATCTACGGGGTCGTGGACTGGATCGCCTTCCCGATCCAGGGCGCGTTCGGCGCCACCACCAACGTCAACTGGTCCGTCGATTACCTGTTCTCGTTTCGGGCGCCGCGGGGGCAGCTGGCGGCCGACACCAAGCGGTTCCAGACCATGATCGGCTCCTTCCGGCTCAACCCCCAGTGGTTCAACAAGTACGTCCAGCTGGTGGAGCAGCTCATCCGGATGCAGATCCGGCAGATCCGGCACATCGGCGAGATCAGCCGGATCATCAGCCAGACCCACGACGAAATCAGCCGGGACATGATGACCGCCTGGGAGGCGCGCCAGGCGGTGAACGACCGGATCAGCGAAAATTTCAGCCGTTACGTCCGCGGCGTCGAGGCCTATAACGACCCGTTCACCGAACAACCGGTGGAACTGCCGTCGGGATATCGCCACGCCTAGGCGACTCCCCTGGGCGAGTACATCGTGACCGACGACCCGAACTACAATCCGAACCTGGGTTCCAACCGGAACTGGCAGCAACTCCAACCACGGCGCTGACGGGCGGGGTTGAAAAACGGACGGCCCCTTCGTAGAATGAGGGCGGTCGGCCGCGGGCCGGCCGCCGACCGCAAGGAGGGAGCGCCGTGCCCATCTATGAATTCTACTGTCCGCATTGTCATACCGTCTTCCATTTCCTTTCCCGGCAGGTGAACACCGACAAACGGCCGGCTTGTCCCCGCTGTGGGCGGCCGGAGCTGGAGCGGCAGGTGTCGGCGTTCGCCATCTCGAAGGGGCGGAAGGAGACCGAAGACGGCCTGCCCGACGACCTCGACGACGCCCGTCTCGAGGGCGTGATGGAACAGCTCGCCCGCGAGGCGGAGGGAGTGGATGAGAGCGATCCGCGCCAGTTGTCGCAGGTGATGCGACGTCTCTACGAAGCCACCGGCATGCCCTTGGGCGGGGCGATGGACGAAGCGCTCCGCCGTCTGGAATCGGGAGAGGACCCGGACCAGATCGAAGCGGAGATGGGCGATCAACTGGACGGCCTGGACCCGTTTTCGCACGAGGGCGTGAAGCGGGCGCGCCGCCGCTTCCTGCCGCCGGCCCACGACGACACCCTCTACGATATGTAACCGATTCCGATCCGGCGGATGGCGGGTGGGTGGGGATTTGAATTCCCCCGATCGTTTTTGAGCAATCACTCTGCCTTGGCTCGCGTATGATTACTATGCAGGAAGGGCCGACCGAGCGGGCCACGTATCACTGAGAAGGATGTGCGCATGAAAGGTGTCTTTCGTCGTCTGATTCTTTTGGCGAGCCTGTTGCTGGCCACCGTGGCGGCGCTGGCTGCGCCGGCTGAGGTGCTGGTGTGGATTCCCCGCGCCGGGTTTGCGCCGGCCCCGGCCGGTCCGGGCGTGGCGCTGCTGGCGGTGTTGGATACGGGCTGGCTGGTGCGGATGTCACCCGCGGAATTGGACCGGCAGGCGGCGGCGGGCGCCGCGGTCACCGCGCTGGAGCCGTACCGCGGCCACGGCCTGTACTACCTGGTCCGGCTGCGGGACGCCGGCGATTTCATGCGGGTGTCCGCCGCCGGGACGGCCTGGCGGCTGGAAGCAACCACGGCGCTCTTCGTCGCCCCGGCGGGTTCCGCCCGGGAGTTGCTCCCCCTGGACCTGATGCTCCGGGTGGTGCCCGAGGGGCCCATCGACCCGGCACGCGCAGCGGCGGCGCCGGCGCAACTGCCGGCCGCGGTCGACCATCCTCTGGTGGGCCAATTGGCGGCGGAGGTGGACGAGACCCGGCTCTATGCCTCGGTCTCCGACTTGCAGAACTTCGGAAGCCGCAACGTCAACTTTGCCGGCTGCCAGCAGGCGGGTGATTACCTGTACGCCTATTTCCAGGAGCTGGGCCTGCCGGTGGAATTCGAGGAATTCCAGTTCACCACCTGGTCCGGGATCAAAACCAGCCGCAACATCGTGGCCACGCTGCCCGGCGAGTCGGACTCCACCGTGGCGATCATCGGCGCCCATTACGACGACATGCCCCAGAGCGCCACGGCCCCGGGCGCCGATGACAATGCCAGCGGCACGGCCGCCGTGATGGAGGCGGCCCGGATCCTGTCGCGCTACCACTTCGGCCACACGGTCCGCTTCATCGCCTTTTCGGCCGAGGAGTACGGGCTGTGGGGGAGCCAGAAGTACGTCCAGGGCGCCGTAGGCCGGGGGGAGAACATCCTCGGGGTGATCAACCTGGACATGATCGCCTTCACCGACGCCGTGCCCGAGGACCTGGACCTGATCACCAACTTCGCGTCGCGCCCGCTGGCCGAACAGTTCGCCGCCAACGCCGTCGCCCACGCGGGCCTCGACTGCCTGATCCTCGAATTCGAGTTCTGGGGCTACAGCGACCACGCCTCGTTCTGGGACTTCGGCTATCCGGCGCTCTGCGGCATCGAGGACGAGGATCCGTCCAGCCCCCATTACCACACCAGCCATGACACCATCGACACGCTGAACTTCGATTTCATGTCCCGGGTGGTCCGGGCGTCGGTGGCCACCCTGGCCGATTTGGCCGGGCCGCTCTATCCTTTGGGGGACTTGAACCTGGACGGCCGCCTCGACGCCGCGGATGTAAGCGCGCTCCACGGCTTCCTGTCGGACAACCTGGTGGAGATCCCGGCGGGCGCCGAAGCCGCCGATCTGGATGGGGACCAGGTCGTGACGGTGGTCGACCTGATGCTGCTGCAGGTGGCTGCCGCCGGCTAACCCGGTCTCGGGCTGACAAACTGTCACCTCCGTGCGGTCCCGAATCGATCCGTTCCTGACGCTCCAAAGTCGGCCGGATGCGCCAATCCGTGGCGTCCCCCGCTGACCCGCTTGAAATCAAACCATATCCGGCTGATCCCTGAGGACGCCAACAGCTGGTTGTGGACAGGTCCCGCTGCAGCCCGCTGGCGAGTCGTTCTTTACATTTGTCGCATGGGCATGTATAATTTGCCGCCTCGAATCCGGCGCCGGCCGCGCCACGGGCGCGTCCGGACCGCCGCGGAGAACGTCTCATGAGCGAGAGCGGCACGCTGTTCATCATCTCCGCCCCCTCGGGCTCCGGCAAGACCAGCATCGTCCAGCACCTGCTGGGGACGGTGGCGGGACTCGAGTTTTCTGTCTCGTACACCACCCGGGCCCCCCGCGCGGGCGAGGTGCACGGACGCGACTACTTTTTCGTGGACGAGCCCACCTTCCGGCGGATGATCGCCGCCGACGAGTTCTACGAGTGGGCGGTGGTCTACAACGACCTGAAGGGCACCTCCCGCGCATTCATCGACGAGCGGCTGGCCAGCGGCGCCGACGTCCTCCTGGACATCGACGTCCAGGGCGCCATGCAGATCAAGGCCATCAACCCGAAGGCGGTGCTGGTGTTCATCCTGCCACCGTCGTTCCCGGTGCTGGCGGAGCGGCTCCGCCGCCGCGGCCTGGACGACGAGTCGGAGGTGCAGCGCCGACTGGCCAAGGCGCGCGACGAGATCCGCCGGTACGAGGAATACCACTACGTGGTGGTCAACGAGGACCTGGCGGCGTCGGTCGAGACGGTCCGGGCCATCATCCGGGCCGAGCGCCAGCGCACCGCGGCCAACCGGACCCGGATCGGCGCCATTATCCAAACTTTTGGAGAAGCGTACCATGTATAAACTGCCACCCAGCGTACCCAGCAAGTACCAGTTCGTGCTCATCGCCGCCGAGCGGGCGAAACAGCTCCAGCAGGGCGGGGCCCCGCTGGTCAAAACCAGCCGCGTCAAGCCCACTTACCGGGCCATCGATGAACTGATGGCCGAGAAGCTGGAGTTCGAGATCCTGGAAAAGCCCGAACCGGAATACGCCGAGACCCTGAACCCCGACGACACCAACGGCTGATCGGCGGGGCGCGACCGTGACCGTCGCCCTGGGCATCACCGGCTGCATCGGCGCCTACAAGGCGGTGGATCTGATCCGCCGTCTCCAGAAGGCCGGTCTGGATGTCCAGGTGATGGCCACGCGGCACGCCCTGGAGTTCGTCACCCCCCTCACCCTCGAGACCGTCTCCCGCCACCCGGTCATCAGCGACATGTTCCAGCGCGCCGGCGACTGGGAGGTGGCGCACATCGCCTTGGCTCGCCGCGCCGGCGTCCTGTGCGTGGCGCCGGCCACGGCCAACATCCTGGCCAAGTTCGCCCATGGGATCGCCGACGATTTCCTGTCCACGCTGTACCTGAGCATCCGGCAGCCGGTGCTCGTGGCGCCGGCCATGAACCACGCCATGTGGGACCATCCGGCCACCCGGGCCAACCTGGCCGTCCTGCGCGAGCGCGGGGTGATCGTGGTGGAGCCGGAATCCGGCTACCTCGCCTGCGGCGAGGAGGGCGCCGGCCGGCTGGCCGACCTGGCGGTCATCGAGGAGGCGGTGCACGGCGCGCTGACCCCCAAAAGCCTGGCCGGCCGCACCGTCCTGGTCACCGCCGGCCCCACCGCCGAGGATATAGACCCGGTCCGCTTCATCACCAACCGTGCCACGGGCAAGATGGGATTTGCCGTGGCCCGGCAGGCCGCCCGCCGGGGCGCCAGGGTGATCCTGATCAGCGGTCCCTCGGCCGAGGCGGCCTCGTTCCCCTGCTCCCGCGTGGCCGTGCGCAGCGCCGCCGACATGGCGGCGGCGGTGGCGGACCACGCCCCGGCGGCCGACGTCGTGGTGATGGCCGCCGCGGTGGCCGACTACACGCCCGCCGCGCCGCAGGCCTCAAAGATGAAGAAGGGGGACGGCCCGCTGGCGCTGGAACTGCGGCGCACCACCGACATCCTGGCCGGCCTCGGCGCCGATCGCCGCCCCGGGCAGGTCCTGGTGGGATTCGCCGCCGAGACCGACGATGTCGTGGCCAACGCCCGCCGCAAGCTGGCCGCGAAAGGCGTCGATCTGGTCGTCGCCAACGCCGTGGGACCCGACTGCGGATTCGGCACCGATGTCAGCACCGTGACGATCCTCGACCCCGCCGGCGGCGCCGAGGAGCTGGCCGATATGACGAAGGACGCCGTCGCCGCCCGCCTGTGCGAGCGCATCGCCGCCCTGCTCTCCTCGACCTGACCGTCCCGCGGCAGATGCGCCGCCACCGGATCCAGAAGCCCAGCATGGCAGAATAAAGCAGCGGAATGTCCGCAACATCCTTTATTCTTGGGGGGCGGATCGGAATTAAGCTAAAATGTCCAACAGCCCAGCCCGAGGAAACCGTATGCCCCGCAAAAAATCCGTTCCCCCGCCGGTCCCGCCGCCGCCCGCGCTCAAGAGCGGCTTCGTCGCCATCGTCGGGCGGACCAACGTCGGCAAATCCACCCTGTTGAACCAGGTGCTGGGCAAGAAGGTCTCCATCATCTCCGACAAGCCCCAGACCACGCGCAC
>CALAMB010000123.1 GCA_937925645.1 uncultured Acidobacteriota bacterium | reverse complement strand
AGGAAGCGCTGCTTGGCGTCGGCGTCGCGGGTGAGTTCCGGCGGCAGGAACTTGAGGGCCACGGCGCGCTGCAGCGTGGTGTCCTCGGCCTTGTACACCACCCCCATCCCGCCCGCGCCGAGCTTCTCCAGAATTCGGTAATGTGAAATGGTCTGACCGATCATCGCCACCTCGCGGGGGACTTGATCGTTTCGATGCGTCACGTCACAGCCGTCCCAGTATAGCCGGCCAGTTCAAAATGACCGTGATGCCGGCCGGTGTCGCGCCCTCCCTCGGGACAGTCGCCAGGAAGCGCGAGAGATCGGCCGACATCGCCAGGCCGGAGATGTCCGGCCGCGGGGTGAAGAGCACGTGCGGTGTGCCCGCCCTGAACGTCGGCTGCGTCTCCACGTCGACCGCATAGATCGGGCCGCAGCCGTAGTAGTACGGGCTGAGAGAGAAGAACACCAGTTCTTTGCCGTCCCTCGACCACTGGACAATCATTCCGCCCGAGGTGGAGACCCGGTACTTCTCGCCCGGCTCGGGGAACGGCCGCACGTAGATCTCGGACGTGCCGGTCTCGTCCGATGAGTACGCCAGCCAGCGCCCATCCGGTGAGAACGCGGCAAAGTCCTCGGTGAATGGCGAGCGGATGTATGGTGCCGGCGTGCGGTCACCATGGACGGACACCATCCAGAGGTCGTACATGCCCCTCGTGTCCAACTGGGCGTAGACAACCCATTTCCCATCCGGAGACCATGCCACGGGCAGCTTGAACGGTTCGTCGGACTGGACCAGTGGCTCCGGCTTCCCCTCGCCGCTGGTCAGGATCTGGTACACGTCGTACACCCCGGACCGATCGTGGCAGTACGCGACACGATTGCTGTCGGGCGACCAGACCACCGGCACGGCCATGCCCCATCCGGACGTGACCTTGCCGTCGAAGGTCAGCCGGGTGGTCAGCAGGCGCTGCAGGTCCACGAGCCAGAGGTCGTTGTCGATCGCGGAGTTGCACCGGGTCACCGTCGCCCACCGGCCATTGCGCGAGAGCGACGGATTGGAGTAGCCGCCCGGTGGCAACGGGATCCTGCCCGTCTGCCGCCCGGCGCGATCGAGCCAGACCAGTTCCGTCATGGGCGGACTCAATGCGCCATGGGCGAGCACGCCGTTTGTCGAAACGGACACGGCCGGCCCGGCTTCGAACATGGTCTGAACCGGCGCGTCCCCGATCGGCACGGCTTTGCCCACCGTCTGCAGGTTCGACAGGTCGAAGCGCTGCGCGACCAGCCGGTCGCCGAGAGTGAGAAGCAGGTGGGCGGGCTCGGCGTAGACAGGTGCCGAGCTTGCCGACATGATGCGGCGGTGTCCCCCTCCATCCAGGGTGGCCACGAAGACATCGAATCCGCCCGGCTTGCGCGGCAGGCTCACGTAGAGAAAGTGTCGGCCGTCAGGGAGAAAGCACGGGAAACGCAGCCCGGTATCCCCGCGGGTCCGGTCCGGCTTTGCCACTTCGACCGGCGCGCCACCTTCGGCGGCGACCTTGAGGAGGGATCCCTTGGAGAACGGCGCGAACACGATGACATCGCCCTTGCCCCATGATCCGCCGCGCCCGTCGGGTGCGTCGCAGATCACCTCCGGCGAACCCCCGGCCACGGGGATCTTTCGCAGCTTGCCCTGGGAAAAGAACGCGATGACCCGGCTGTCGGGGGACCAGAAGGGGTGGATGGCGCCCTCGGTGCCGGCGAGAGGCCGTGCGGTGAGCGAGTCCAGCGGCCGCACCCATAGCCGTATCAAGCCGGTCGCGTCCATGACGGAGTAGACCAGGCGCCGCCCGTCCGGTGAGATAGCCGCTGCGGTTGAGTCGGGTACGAGCATCGCATCGTCGGGCCCCATGACCGAGAAGCGCACCGGTTCGGGCACGAATCCGGGATGACTGGGTCGGAGCATCCCGAGCCATATGATCGCTGCTGCCAGAGCGGCGACCGTCAGGCTCCAGATCACGCGCTCGCGGATCCGGGGCCGAGCCATCACAACCCGGGCCTGTGCACTCGCCGGTTGTTCCCCGGATGCCACGCTCAACGTCTTCAAGTCGAACGCCAGGTCGCGGGCGGACTGGAAGCGGCCGGAGGGATCCTTCTCCAGGCAGTGCTCGATGAGTTTCGCCAGGCCCGGCGGGATCTTCGGGTCCAGCGCCGCCAGCTCCGGCGGCTCCTCCTTCAGGATCGCATTCAGCGTCTCCACCGCCGTGTCCCGCTGGAACGCCTTCGCTCCCGAAAGCATTTCATACAGCACGCACCCCAGGGAGAAGATGTCCGTCCGGTGGTCCACCGCCTCCCCCCGCACCTGTTCCGGCGACATGTAGCCCACCGTCCCCAGCACCGTCCCCGGGTCCGTCGCCCGCGGCTTCAGGCTCTCCGTCTCGTCCCCCGCCGGCAGCGGCGCCGCTACTTTGGCCAGCCCGAAGTCCAGGATTTTCATCCGCCCGTCCGTGGTGATGAAGAGGTTCTCCGGTTTCAAGTCCCGGTGAATGATCCGGTGCTCATGCGCCGCCGATAGCGCCGCTGCGATCTCCGCTCCCCAGGCCGCCGCTTTCTTCGGAGCAACCTTCCCGCCCGCCAGCCTCTCCCGCAGCGTGGCTCCTTCCAGCAGTTCGGCGACCAGGAAGGGGCGGCCCTCATGATCCCCCACGTCATGGACCGCCAGGATCCCCGGATGGTTCAGCGCTGCCGCAGCGCGTACTTCCTGTTCGAAGCGCCGCCGTTGCTCCAGATCCGCCGCGAGCTCCGGGGACAACAGCTTGATGGCCACGTCCCGCCCCAGCCGCTCGTCGCGGGCACGGTACACCTCGCCCATCCCGCCCGCGCCGAGCTGCTCCAGGATCCGGTAGTGGGAGACGGTCTGGCCGATCATGGCTGAACCGCGTACTTCTTCAGCAGCGCCTGAAAGCGCGGATGGGAGCGGAGCGATTTCCAGCGGGGATCCATTTCCAGCCACGGTGCGCTGATCCAGCCCGGACGGGAAAGGAGTTCCTCCAGTCGATGAACGGCCTTTTCATCCTGGCCGAGCAGGGTGTGGATGTGCGCGAGGTCGATCACGTGGATGCCGCCGTACACCGAATCGCGGGACATGGGCAGGAGCTCGATGCCGCGCCTCCCGGCGGCCAGCGCCTGCTCCCGCAGGCCCAGCGCCGCGTACGCCACGCCGAGGGAGCTGTGGTAGCGCCCGTCATCGGGGATCTTCCGGATCTCGCTCTCGAGCATCCGCCGCGCCGTTTCGAATTCCTCCCGGGCTCGACCGGTCTCACCCAGCCAGCCGTGCGCCTGCGCGGTGAGCAGAACCTTCGGGGCCGCCATAATCTTGGCGCGGATCCAATGCCCCCGGATCGTATCCAGATACATGATGGCCTGGGCGTACCGTCCCTCGTACAATTCCTGATAAAACCAGACATAGGTCCACCATTCGTGTTTCTGCGGAACCCGTTCGGCGGCCCGGCGGGCGTCCGCCATGCCGGCGGGGCCTTTCCAACTCCACAGGTTGTACACCTTGATCAGGTGCGGCCAGGCCTGGTCGGGCGCCAGCGCGATCGCCCGGTCGGCGGCTGTCTGGGCCTCCGGGTAGCGGCGCATCCACCAGCACGTCTCGGCCACGTCAACCAGCGGCGAGGTGTCGCGCGGGTTGACGGCGCAGGCGGCCTGGAAGGCGTCGAGCGCCTGCTGCCAGTCGCCGCGCATGCGGAACAGCTCACCCCTGGCCTTCAGCACTTCGGCGTTGTTGGGCATCGCCGCCGATGCGGCCTCAAATTCGGTGAGCGCGGTGACGGGGTCTTTCTCAACCCAGAGGTGGTAATAACCGGATGCCATGTGGACCGCGGGAGTCCCGGGAGCCAGCCGGCGGGCGCTTTCGAGCGCCAGGCGCGCCTGCTCACGGCGCTCGGGCGAGAGATCGTAGCGGTAGTAGACGAGCCGGGCGTGGGCCCGGCACAGTTCCGCCCAGGCGTCGGCGAAGCCGGGATCCAGGTTGGTGGCGCGCTGGAAGTCGGCCAGCGCCGAGAGCCAGTTGGCGAGCGTGAAGTGGGGCTGGCCGGCGGCGTATTTGCCGCGCAAGTAAGCGTGGTATGCGTCGAGATCGTCGGTGGGGCGCGCATCCAGCGGGCCCCGCTCGTGCTCCAGCAGCGTCAGCCCCAGGTGCTGCACCACCGAGTGGGCGATCTCCGACTGCACGCGGAAAATGTCGTCGATGGTGAAATCGTAGACGTCCGCCCACAGGTTGGTGTCGTCGCTGACCCGGACGAGCTGGGGCGTGATGCGGACGTGGCCCGCGGCATCGGCCCCCCGGGCCCACCGGACCGTGCCGGTGAGCAGGTAAGCGACCCCGAGCTCTTCGCCGATCTGCCGGGTGTTCTTGTTCGTGCCGGCGTATTGGACGGCGCTGGACCGCGAGATCACGGCCAGACCGCCCAGTCCGGCGAGGCGCCCGGTGATCTCGTCGGTCACTCCGGCGGAGAAATAGGCGTCATCCGCCACGCCGAGGTTTTCAAAGGGGAGCACGGCCAGCTTGATCACCTGGGCGGAGGGGGTGGAACCCGGCAGCCACTTCCGCAGGACGAACACGCCGGTCACCCCCAGAGCCGCGGCCAGCAGCGCCAGCACCAGGACCGCCACGCGCCGCCGCCGCGTGAGCCACCCCGTCGCGGCCGGCTTTGTCCGGGTCATGCCGGTCGGGTCCGAACCCGGCGGGACCGGGGTGGCCGTCCCGCTCTCCCCGCGCACATGCCGCAGGTCCACCAGCAGGTCCTCCATGTGCGGATACCGCTCCGCCGGGTCCTTGGCCAGGCATTTCGCCACG
>CALAMB010000122.1 GCA_937925645.1 uncultured Acidobacteriota bacterium | reverse complement strand
GGTCGTTGCTGATCACGCCCGCGTGGACCGCCGACTCGTAGGCGGTGTCCTCGAAAATGTCCCAGCCGCCGAAGACCAGCTGGTCCAGGCCGGCCAGCGGCAGGAACTCCTTGACCAGCGGAGTGCGCTTCTCGGTGCGCTTGCCCAGACGGATGGTGTCCATCTGGGTCATGGAACCGAACGGACGCGCCAGTCCCCGTCGGATGCTCATGACACCGGCGATGAACGTGGTGGACACGGCCCCGAGACCGGGGATCAGCACTCCCACTCGACCTTGCGGCGCTTCAACCTTCACACCTTTTTCAATCATGATGACCTCGTCACACTGTTATTGGGTTAACGGATTTGGTTTCTTCCAGCACGAACCGGGAAAAATCGCAGTACGAATCGAACAGTTCGCCGACGGCGCGCAGCAGCCGGAGCCGGTTGGTCCGGATCGCGGCGTCCTCGTGCATGACCAGCACCTGGTCGAAGAACGCGTCCACCGGCCGGGCGAACTGCTCGATGATCGCCAGCGCCTCGGCATACCGGCAGTCGGTGATGTCGGCGCGCACGCGGGGGCCCAGATCGGCCAGGACCGCCCCGAGCCGCCGCTCCGCCTCCTCGGCGAAGAGCGCCGCGTCCGGCCCGCCCTCGGGGGGCGCGGCCTGCTTGTCCAGGATGTTGCGGATCCGCTTGCCGGCGGTGAAGATGGACGCGAAGGCGGCCACCGTGCGGATCGCCGTGAGCGCCTCGAGCCGGCGCCGCCCGTCGGCCGGCCGCCGCACGGCCGCGGCGATGACGGCGTTGATCTCGTCATAGCGGTAGCCGGCCTGCTGGTACAGGAAGCGCAGGCGCCCCTCCAGCAGCTCCTGCAGCACGGCGGCCGACTCGTCCGCCGGCGCCGTGGCCAGCTCGCCGAGGCCGGCGGTCGCCCGAAGGAACACCTCGGCCAGGTCCGCGTCCAGATCCTTCTCCAGCAGGATGCGGTAAATGCCGGTGGCCTGGCGGCGCAGCCCGAACGGATCCTTAGAGCCGGTGGGCACGAAGCCCAGGCCCAGCATGCCGGCCACCGTGTCGGCCTTGTCCGCGATGGACAGGATCGCGCCCGAGAGCGACGCGGGAATGGGATCGTCCATCCCTTCCGGGCGGTGGTGCTCGTAGATCGCCTGCCACACCTCCGGCGGACAGCCCTCCTTGCGGGCGTACAGGCCACCCATGACGCCCTGCAGCTCGGTGAGCTCCTTGACCATCTCGGTGGCCAGATCCACCTTGCACAGCGCCGCCGCCTCGGCCACGGCGTCCCGCGTGGCGGCCGACTCGCCCAGGTGCTCCGCCAGCCAGACGGCCAGCGCCTCGACGCGGCGCGTCTTCGCGCCGTAACTGCCCAGCGCCTCCTGGAACAGGATGCCCTCCAGCGCCGGCGCGCGCTCGGCCAGCTTCAGCTTGCGGTCGTTGTTCCAGAAGAACTCGGCATCGACCAGCCGGGCCTTGAGGACCCGCTCGTGGCCGGCGCGGATCAGCCCTTCGCGGTCGGCGTCCATGTTGATCACGGCGAGGAAGCGGGGGGCGAGGCTCCCGTCGGGAGTGTTGAGCGAAAAGTACTTCTGGTGGTGCCGCATCACGGTGACCAGCACCTCGGCGGGGATGGCCAGGAAGCGCTCCTCGAAGGCGCCCGGGATGACGGTGGGCAACTCGTTGAGGTACACCACCTGCTCCAGCAGCCCCGGATCGGCTGCCGCCCGCAGGCCCGTCTCGGCTTCAATCCGGGCGATCTCGGCCTGAATCTTTTCGCGGCGCCGGCCGGCGTCCAGGATCACGCCGTGCTCGGCCAGGCGGCGCTCGTAGTCGGCGAAGTCCGTCACCGGGAAGGCGGCGGCGCCGAGGAAACGGTGGCCGAAGGTCCGGTCGCCGGCGGCCACGCCAGCCACCTCGAAGGGGACCACCGCCCCGCCGAGCAGGGCCAGCAGGGAGCGGATGGGCCGCACGAACCGGAACTTGTCCTCGCGCCAGTACATGGTTTTCGGAAAGGGAATGCCGCGGACGATGCCCGGGAGCGCCTCGGCCAGCACGTCGGCGGCGGCGCGGCCGGCGATGCGCTTCCGGGCGGCGACGTAGCGTCCCTTCGGCGTCTCCGCCACGGTCAGCGCGGCGGCGTCGACGCCCTGCTTGGCGGCGAAGCCGAGCGCGGCGCGGGTCCAGGCGCCGGCGGCGTCCACGCCGGCCGAGGCGGGCGGGCCCACAACCTCCTCGTCGCGGTCGGCCTGCCGCTCGGGCACGTTGTCGATCCGCACGACCAGGCGCCGCGGCGTGGCCGAGCGCCACGCCTCGCCGCCGGCCAGGCCGTGGCGGGCCAGCGCCTGCGCCACCGCGTCGGCCAGGTGGTCCAGCGCATCCCGGATCATGCCGGCCGGGATTTCCTCCGTGCCGATCTCGAGGAGAAATTCCGCGCCCATCTCACGCCCCCCCGCCGGCGGCGGCGCGCAGGAACGGGAAGCCCATCTCCTCGCGCTTGCGGACGTACGCCCGCGCGATGGCGCAGGCGAGCTTCCGGACCCGGCCGATGAGCCCCACCCGCTGGGTGACGCTGATGGCGCCGCGGGCGTCGAGCAGGTTGAACGTGTGGGAGCATTTCAGGCAGCAGTCGTAGGCGGGCAGAATCAGGTCGCGCCCGATGAGACGCTGGCACTCGGCCTCGTACAGTTCGAACAGTTTCCACTGCATGGCCACGTCGGCTTCCTCGAAGTTGTAGCGGGAGAACTCCACCTCCTCCCAGTGCCGGACGTCGCCGTAGGAGTAGTCCTGCTGCCACGCCAGGTGGAAGATGCTCTCCACGCCGGCGATGAACGTGCCGATCCGCTCCAGCCCGTAGGTGATCTCGCCCGCGACGGGGTTCAGCTCCAGGCCGCCCGCCTGCTGGAAGTAGGTGAACTGGGTGATCTCCAGCCCGTCGAGCAGGACCTGCCACCCCACGCCCCAGGCGCCGAGGGTGGGCGATTCCCAGTTGTCCTCCTCGAAGCGGAAGTCGTGCAGGCGCAGGTCGATGCCCAGCGCCTCGAGCGAGCGGATGTAGACGTCCTGCATGTCGTCAGGGGCGGGCTTGAGGATCACCTGAAACTGGAGGTGCTTCTGGACGCGGTTGGGGTTCTCGCCGTAGCGGCCGTCGGTGGGACGGCGCGACGGCATGACGTACGCCACCCGGTACGGTTCGGGCCCCAGCACCCGCAGGAAGGTCTCGGGGTGCATGGTCCCGGCGCCCATTTCCACGTCGTACGGTTGCTGGATGATGCAGCCCTGCCGGCTCCAGAAATCCTGCAGGCGGAGGATGATGTCTTGCAGCGTCAAGCGCGACTCCCGGTCAGGACATATCAAAAGTAGTATTTATATCAAAATCGGGAGGTTAAGGGAACAGAAAACAGCGGTCCGGCGCCGAGACCTTTTGCCCCCCGCCGGCCGGCGGGGGGTTGGCGCGCGCGGTCAGCGCCGGGCGTCCAGCATCCGGCGCAGTGCGGCGATGTGGGCGGGCGTCGTGCCGCAGCAGCCGCCGATGATGCCCACGCCCAGCGCCGGGAGCGCCGCCGCCCGCCCGGCGTAGACGTCGGGTGTCTCGGGCCAGACCGGCGCGCCGTCGCGCAGCTCCGGCAGGCCGGCGTTGGCCTGCACCAGCAGCGGCCGGTCGGTGGCGCGGCGCAGCTCGGCGGCCGCGGCCACCATGGGCTCGACGCCCACGCCGCAGTTGGCGCCGAGGATGTGGGCGCCGGCCGCGGCCAACTCCCGGGCGGCGCGGGGAATGTCCACGCCCATGATGGTGAAGAAACCGTTCGGCGTGACATCGAAGGTCATGGTGGCGGCCACGGGGACGCCGGGCGCCGCCGCCCGGGCGGCCGCCACCGCCAGCACCGCCTCGGCCAGGTCGGTCATGGTCTCCACAACGATCAGGTCCACGCCGGCCGCGGCCAGCGCGGCGAGCTGCCGGGCGAACGCCGCGGCCACCGCCTCGGGAGGCGTGTCGCCGTACGGCTGGAGCATCCGGCCGGTGGGCCCGCAGGAGGCGGCCACGTACACGCCGTCCCCGGCGCCCCGCCGCGCGGCGGCCACCGCCGCGGCGTTGACGGCCTCGGTCCGTTCTTCCAGGCCGTAGAGGGCGAGCTTCAGGGGCGAGCCGCCGAAGGTGTTGGTCAGGACGATGTCGGCGCCCGCGGCGGCGTAGTCGGCGGAAACGGACGCCACGACGTCGGGGCGATCGAGATTGAGCGCCTCGGGACACTCGCCGGCCTTGAGTCCCCGGGCCATGAGCAGGGTGCCCATGGCGCCGTCGGCCAGCAGCACCTCGCCGCGGCCCACCCGCTCGAGGATCGGCCGCATCTCAGCGCGCCGCCATCAGGGCGGCCACCTTGTCCACGGCGCTGGCGCCGTCGTAGCCGTAGTCGTCGGCGCCGATCTCGCGGGCGAAATCGGCGGACACCGGCGCGCCGCCGACGATGACGCGCACCCGCCCGGCCAGACCCCGCGCCCGGACCTGTTCCACCACCTGCCGCATCACCGGCATGGTGGTGGTCAGGAGCGCCGACAGGCCGATCACCCGGGCGTCCGCCCGCTCGGCCGCGTCGACGAAGGCCGCCGGAGCGACGTTGTGGCCCAGGTCCACCACCTCGTAACCGGCGCCCCGGAGCATGATGGCCACGAGGTTCTTGCCGATGTCGTGGAGGTCACCCTGCACCGTGCCCAGCACCACCCGCCCCCGCGCCGGCACCCCGTCCCGGATCAGGAGGGGCTTGAGCTCCTCCATGCCGGCGTACATGGCCCGCGCCGCCAGGAGCACGTCGGGCAGAAAGATGTCGTGGCACTTGAAGCGCTCGCCGACCACGTTCATGCCGGCGATGAGTCCGTCGTTCAGGATCCGGGCGGCGGGGAGCCCCTGCGCCACCGCCTCGCGGGTGAGCCGGAGCACCTCCTGGTCTTCGCCCCGCTGCAGCATCTCGGCCAACCGGGCCAGCATCTCCATTGTCAACCTCCGTGGGGGATGTCCGCGGGATCGGCGTCCGCGAGCCGCGCGCCGCAGCTCCGGTCCCGGCACTGCCGGCAGAACGGAAAGCCGGCCTCGAATTCGTGAATCGCGGGCGGCCCGGCCAGGATCACCCCGGATACCGACTTGAGGGGCTCCATGAGACAGCTCGCGTTCAGACTCACGCCGATCGCCTCCGGCTGCAGCGCCGCGAACAGTTTCCGCTGCGCGGTGATGTGCCAGCCGCAGTAGCCCGGGCTGTAGCGCCGCGACTGCCAGGCGGCCGCCCCCGGGTCCGCCGCGATTAGCTCCGCCGCCCAGGCCCGCTCCACGCCGTCAGCCGCCCGCTCGGCCGCGGCGGAGGCCACGGCGTCGAGCACCGCGCCCGTGGCGAAATCGCCCGCCGCGAACAGCTCGGCGACGCGCCG
>CALAMB010000121.1 GCA_937925645.1 uncultured Acidobacteriota bacterium | reverse complement strand
CGATCATGAAACTTGCCGCTGCCACGCTGGCCGTCCTGCTGCTGGCCGCCGTCGCGTCCGGCGACGGGGGAAGCCCCGCCGTCGACATCACCAAACAGGGGACATACACGTCTGGCAAATGGACCTACACGCTGGACGTGCGCTCCGGCGGCTACCAGACCGAGAGCCGCACCGGCCGGCTGGCTTATGACGGCAAGCCCCTCGACCTCGACCCGGAGATCAACGACCGCGTGCGCACCCCCTGGGGGACGATGTACTGGGTGGGAAAACGGCGGATCACCTGGGGACCCAACGGCTGGCTCCCCGAGCGCCATCAGTCGAACAAGCGCGGCGGCAAGGAACTAAAGGTGCCGGGCCTGCCGCCGGAGGAGTACGACCAGTTGCCGCCCGACCTGACGGCCACGCCCGTTTCCGCTCCCGTACCGGCGACGGCGACACCTGTCCAAGTCCCGCCGGCCGCGCCGCAATCCCCGCCGCCGGCCGCGCCGGCCCAGCCGATGCTGCCGGGAACCGAGATCATCCTGGGCAAGGAGGCCACCGGCCACTACGTCGAGGCGGTGGCGGGTCAGACCATCACCGTCCGGCTGGCCGGCAATCCCACCACCGGCTTCGGCTGGGCGGCCCTGCCACCCGATGATTCGGCGGTGGTGGCACTGGGCGCCGGCGAGTACCAGCAGGATCCGGCCGCCGCCGGCCGCGTGGGCGCCGGCGGAACGTACACCTTCCGGTTCCGCGCCGAACATCCGGGCGCGGCCAAACTCGTCATCCAGTACCGCCGCCCCTGGGAGCCGGCACCCACTGCAGTCTTCCACGTCCTGGTCCGGGTGGTTGCGGCGAAGCCGTAGGCGCTGGGGCCCGACTGACGGTCGATTGGATCAGACATCCTTTGTTGACGGAGGTGGTGATGAACTGGCGATGGATCCGTGCCTACGGTCTCGCGCTGGTGGTGTTCCTTGTCCTGGACGCCCTCTGGCTGGGCCTGGTCGCCCGCGGCTTTTACCGGGAGCAGATCGGCTTCCTGCTGGCCGACACCCCGAACTGGATCGCCGCGACGGCGTTCTACCTGCTGTTCATCGCCGGCCTTGTCCACTTCGTCACGGCGCCGGCCGCACGGGAAAACAAACTCGGGCGGGCGGCGCTCAACGGCGCGTTCTTCGGACTTGTCACCTACGCCACCTACGACCTGACCAACCTGGCCACGGTGGCCCGCTGGCCGCTGCCGGTCACCCTGGCGGACCTGGCCTGGGGCGCGGCGGTGACCGCAGTCACGGCGTATCTCACCGTCCGCTGGAGTGCTCGAAAGCGTTAGCGCATCAACCGCCGGAGCCGGCGGGAATTCGAGCCGCCTGAATCCGGCTCAACGGACCGGCGGCTCCGGCGCGTCGAGGATGGCGGGGCGCGCGCCGAACGGCGCGGTGATCACCCGGGCCGGCCGCAGCGTTCCGGTGTGGCGGGTGACCATCTGCTCCGTCCGCCGGGCGATCTCGGCGAGCGGGCCGATGGGAAAGTCCCGCAGCCGGCAGACCGGCCGGGTGACGGAAAACTCATTGTAGTACCGATAGTCGCGGTGCAGGATCTCGAGGCCGAACGCCGCCGGGTCGTTCCACGGCCGCGTGCCGGGCAGCGGCACGAAGACGCCGAAATCGGCGCTGGTGATCAGGTCGTCCCGGAAGAGGCCGTCCAGCTTGGCCAGCGCGTCCGCCGCCTCCGCCGGGTCGTCCCCCGGATGGCCGATCATCCACTCCGCCTTGATCATGAAATCGTGGTCCCGCAGGGCCTGGCACATGGCTATGGTCCGCGACCAGGGGCGCTTCTTGCCCATGGCCGCCAGCACCTTCTCGGACGAGTTCTCGATGCCGAGCCAGATGGTGCCGACGCCCGCCTGGCGCAGCGCCGCCAGGGTCTCCTGCTTCGCCGCGTCCAGGGGCTCCACCGTCAGGTTCATGAAGAACGCCGGCGGCAGGCACTGCCGCACGCCCCGCAGGCCACGGATGAGCCGGGCCAGCTCCGGCGAGGCGAGCCACTGGGAGCTGTCCTCGATGCCCATCATCCGGGCGCTGTAGCGATCGGCCAGCGCGGCGATCTCCCCCACCAGCCGCTCCATCGGCAGGCTGCGCTCCCTGCCCCAGAACGCGGCTTCGGCGCAGAACGCGCAGCGGTAGCGGCAGCCGCGGTGGATCATGCCGTACACCTGGCACCGCTGGATGAACTCGGCCGGGAACAGCCCGAAGTCCACCGGCGGCAGGCCGGCCAGGTCGCCGGGGGGACGTTTCGGTGTGCGGACGGTGGCGCCGTCGCGCCGGAACGTGAGGCCCCGGACGCCTGCCGGGTCCCGCCCCGCCTCGCGGGCGGCCAGCCATTCGGCCATCGTCCACTCGCCTTCGCCGCGAACCACGCAGTCGACGGCGGGATCGGCGGCGGTCTCGGCGTCGGTGAAGGTGACATGGGGACCGCCGATGACGGTGACGACATCCTCCCGAAACGCCTTGACCAGGCGGAGCATCTCGATGCTGGTGTGGTAGCCGATGGTGTACGGGCAGCCGACGCCCACGACATCGGGTTTGTACTCGGCCAGCACCGACTCGATGATGGAGCGGATGACCGCCGGCGGCGTCACGTCGGCCACCGCCGCGTACGACAGGGGCAGCACCGCGACCGGCCAGCCGTTGGCCCGCAGGAACGACCCGATCTGGGCCAGCCCGCGCGGGAACACCATTCGGTTCGGCTGGCTGGCCAGACGGGGCGGTTGGATCAGCAGGACGCGCTGTTTCATGGGGCCTCGCCGGCCATTATCCTCCCGCCCCGCAGCGCCGTCAAGGCGCCGTCCACCGGCCCGGAATCATGAGCGTCCGGCAAATCCCGCCTCGCGACGCGACCGTGACGTACCGGCCCGCACCTGTCCTATTTTCTTGTCAGCTCAAGAATAGACCGTATAATGCTGCTCTGATTGTCAGGAGGAACAAACCGAACGCATGAGCATCACCGCCTGGATCGCCCAGCATGTCACCCGGTTCATCGACTCCACCGGCTACATCACCATCTTCATCGCCATGGTGCTGGAGAGCATGGTCTTCCCCCTGCCCAGCGAGGCGGTGATGCCGTTCGCCGGCTTCCTCATCGCCGAAGGGCGGTTTTCCTTCTTCGGCGTGATCGCGGTGAGCACCCTGGCCAGTCTCGTTGGGTCGCTGCTATCCTATTGGATGGGGCAGTACGGCGGCCGCCCCTTCATCACCCGGTACGGCAAGTACTTCCTGCTGGACCCGCACGACCTGGCGATCACCGAGCGCTTCTTTACGCGGCGGGGCGAAGTGGCGATCCTGATCTCCCGCTTCATCCCGGTGGTCCGCCACCTGATCTCCATCCCGGCGGGCATCGCCCGGATGAACCTGGTCAAGTTTTCTATCTACACCGTGATCGGCGCCGGTCTCTGGAATGCCTTCCTCACGGTCGTGGGTTATTACCTGAAGCAGAACTGGCACCTGGTCATGGAGTACAGCCACGTCGTGGACATCGTGGTGGTGGCGATCCTCGTCGCCCTGGTGGGCCTGTTCGTCTACCGCCACCTCGCGCGGCGAAAAGCCGCCTCAGCCGGGTAGCCCGTCCCGACCAGGGACAGGGCGGTGTTGTGGATTTCAGCCGAGTGTCGCCACGGCAGGTTCGACACCGGAACGGCCGGCGATTTTCTCAGCATGTATCCACTATCCCGCCGATGGACAGTGTTTTTTCTAACCGGGAGACCCGGGTCGCATGCCCTGCGGCGCCAGCTCCCTGTCCGCTATCGGATCAAGCCTGCCTTGCGTATTTTCTTGCCGGCCGCGTCGGCGATCTCTTTGACCAGTTTGCGGATATCCTTCGGATTGGTCGCCTTGCACAATCCCGCCCAGAGCAGCGTGTTTTCCTCGATAGAGTAAACCAGCGTCTCCAGAGAGACCACCGTGTCCGAATACACGTAGCCCGGCGAATACACCGTCGACCAGCCGTAGTCCCAGTAACCCCAGAAATTCGAATAGTGCGGTCCGGCGTACCAGGCGGTGCCGGGCATGTAGTGAAGCTCCTCCCCCTTGCCTGCCACCCGGATCAGGATGGCGTACGCGATCCCCACCCGCTTCAGGAACGCCTGGGCCTTGTCCCGGTCACGGGCCAGTTCGACCGGCAGGACGGTGTAACCGGCCAGGCAATCCACCCCGCGACTGCGCAGCTCCGCGGCCAGTGTCTCCTCAGGTCCCAACCGCATGGATTCATCCGGATTGATCACGAACGTGGCCACCTTCCGGCCGGTCCGATCCAACGGGCCGGCGTTGGGATTCTTCCAGGTCGAGACAAAACTGACGGAACCGGCCCACGCCAGGGCGGCCAGCCCCCAGACGGCCATCGCTGTACCCAGTAATTTTTTCATTGCGCTCCTGCTCAACTTTTGTTCGGACGACAGTATCCGGCCCGGCCGGAGATGTCAAGGCACAACCGGCTGTCCAGACGCACCTCATTTTAGCCTTGGTAACGCAGAACCAGAATATTGATTGCTGCTCCGGCAGTCTGGGAAAGGGCGCGCCCCAAGCAGCGGCGCATCCTCCGAGTATGGTTTGATTGAACGGTCGGCCCCCGCAGACCGCCGCCGGGGCAACCGTTGAAACGAAACGCCCGCTGGCGGCGGCAGCACGCCACGCCCGCTGTTCAGGAAGCTCAACGGGACGATCCCCCGTTTGGCGGCACCCGGCGCGATGAAAACAAAGCGGCACCAGCCGTTGCTCCGGCTGGTGCCGCCATCCCGTTGGGATCTATGCCTTGTCGTCGATTTTGGCGACGGGGCCGTTCTTCTTCACCGACGCGATGCCCTTCTCCATGGACGCGGCGGCTTTGTAAAGCTCGCTCTTGCCGATGACCTGGAGGTTCGCCGCCTTCAGCACGAAGAAATGCTGTCCATCCTTGGCCACCTTCCGCTCGTAGCGGTCGTCGTACGCCGCGTTCTTCTGAACCGAGGCGATTCCGTTTTCGGCGGCGGCCTTGGTGTTGTACATCTCACTGGTCAGGATGACCTGTCCGTTGGCGGCCTTCAGGTTGAATGTGAACCGCCCGTTCTTGCTCATCTTCAAGTCAAACTTTGCGGCCATGTCAAGCTCCTCCTCTTGGGTGGAATAGTGTATCCGTTCGATGCACGTGTTGCCGCCCGATACGCCGCACTCCCCGGGGAGTGGCAGTCCGGCGATCCGGCGGACGATGGGGCGAAGCTCAGCGCTTGGGGATCACCAGCTTCTGACCCACCTGGATCAGGTTCGGGTCCTTCAGGATGTCCTTGTTGGCGTTGAAAATTTCCATGTACCGCTTGGCGTCGTCCAGATGGACCTTGGCGATCTTGGACAGCGTGTC
>CALAMB010000120.1 GCA_937925645.1 uncultured Acidobacteriota bacterium | reverse complement strand
GGCATGGTGCGACGCCCCACTTCTTCCAGACCGTCAGGCATGGCGCGACGACCCACTTCTTCCAGACCGTCAGGCATGGTGCGACGCCCCACTTCCTCCAAACCATCGGGTACGGTGCGCCGGCCAACGGCATCCTGGCCGGACAAATCACCGGTCCCGGGGGTGACCAGAGACAGGCCGCCAAGCAATGGATTGAGCAAACCGTCCGTTCCGATCAGGCGGTTCAAAAGTCCGCCGTCGAATACGCCGCCCAGGGATTGGGCCAGCCCGGCCACGGGGTTGAACGTCGGATCCGCCAGAACGTCCCGCACGGCGCCCAGGTGGGGCGAGGCGCCGCCCACCGCGCCCAGGAAGTTGGCCGGCGACGGGAAATCGGCCGCGCCGGCGACCGATGACGATCCGGATGGCGGGACGAGACCGGGCGGCGCGAAACTCTGGATGATCTGGTCCAGGGGGAGCGCGCCGGCCTGGGCCACTGCGCCTGAAACGCCTTGCACGACCGAATCCAAACCAGTCGCCAGCGCCTCGAAGTTGGACAGTTGCATGAATCCCGACAGGGAACCGATGGACATAACACGCCTCCTCACGGTCGATGAGCTGCTAGATGATTATCGATGATACGCCAGAAAAGTTGCCTGGAGGAGGAAATTGTGTTCGTCTGGCATGGGCCGTTGCCCGCAGGCACCCTAGCTGGCGGCGGTCGGAGGGTGACGATCAGGGACGCGGCCGGTGCTGCTTCGGTTCGCGCCCGGGGGCCTAACGCCTGGCGCACTCCAGCATGTAGGCGACCGCGTCGAGGTCCACGGCGCCGGTGATCTCCTCCACGGCCTTCGTCAGGTCGGGCCGGTGGCTCATGATGGCGTCCTTGATCATGAAGGTGCGGTAGTCCAGCCCCTTGGCGTCGAAGTAGGTGTAGAGCACGCACCCCACCGCGCTCAGGCCGCAAAGGAACACCGTGTCCACTCCCTGGTCGCGCAGGATCTTGTCCAGGTCGGTCTTCTTGAAGGAGCTGGGAAAGTTCTTGATCACCTTCAGGTCGCCCTCCTGGATGTGGACGGTCTTCGGGAACTCGAACGGCTCGGAGCCGGACGCCGGGCCTTGCTGCGGGTCGGTGTGGTAGACGCGAATGATGGGGTAGCCGCGCTGCCGGAACAGGTCGATGGCGGCGTTGATCATGAACATTCCGATGCCCCGGTGTTGCTCGGGGACATAGCCGAGGTAGGCGTTCTGAATGTCGATGACCAGCAGGGCCGGCTTCCCCTTGGCCGGCGTCACCGCAGTGTTGTCGTCGGCCAGGGCCGGCGCCAGCAGCGCCAGGGCCAGCAGCGCGCACAACAAGGATCGTTTCATAATGTCCTCCCGATTGGGTGCCGATGGTGGTGGATGGTTTCCGTCGTATGGCCCTAGCATACGGATTCCGGGCAGGTCGGGTTTCGGTCGCCGTCGTGGGGGCACCGGGAGTGATTGCGCCGGCCGGTGCGGGTCGCGTACAATCGCAGACACCGCCCCTGCGAGCCGGCGGCACTGACGGAACGATCTTGTGGAGGTGGCAGATGGCGGATGCATGGAAGCCGGGACCCGATGACCGCTGGATCGACATCGGCCGGCCGCTGGGACCCGCCACCCGGGTGTGGCCGGGCGACCGTGAGGTGGAGGTCGAAACGAAGCGGAACGTTGTCGGTGACATCACCTGGCGCGTCTCCCGCCTGGCGCTGTCGGTGCACGCCGGCACCCACCTGGACGCGCCGGGGCACATGTTGCCCGGCGCGCCGGGCATCGGTGACTTTCCGCCGGCACTGGGCTGCGGCCCCGCCCGGGTGGTGGACACCGCCGGCGCCGCCGTGGACGAGGCGGCCGCCCGGCGGGCGCTGGGAGTCGAACGGGTGCTGTTCCGCACCGGCACCTCGCCGGCAGGGCGCGAGTTCGAGGGGCCGTTCGCCTTCATCACCGCGCCCGCCGCGCGGATCCTGGCCGAAGGCGGCGTCCGTCTCGTGGGCGTCGACACGCCGTCGGTGGACGCTTTCAGCGACGAGGCGGCCCCCGCCCATCGGATCCTGTTCGGCGCCGGAATCTATCTGCTGGAGAATCTCGATCTCGCCGAAGCGCCGGCGGACGAGTATCGGCTCTGGGTCACCCCGCTCCCTTTGGGCGACCTCGACGCCTCTCCGGTGCGCCCGTGGCTGACTCCTTGCCGCTAGAATCGGCTGAGCGCCGGTCGGTCTGGCATCTCGCTTTTCGATCGAGCCCGGACATCGTTTGCCGCCGGCCGGTGATTCTGGTAGAATCTGAATCAAGAATTTATCTGCAAGTTACAGCGAACTGTGTATCCGCGGATCATTTCGCCGGGAGCGGGGCCGCTTGATCAGAGCCGCTCCGTGACGGCTTTGAAATGATGAGCGAAGCTATCCGCATCCGAGAGACCTGTCGATGTGAACGCCGGTGTGGTGTGAACCGGTCTTCGGGTGCTGTTCCACAGCTTACGGGAGGTGGTTATGCGTCGATCCATGCACTATCTGTTGGTGGGCGTTCTGGTGATCGTGGGTGGCGGGGCGGCCGCCCGGGGGGCGCTCTGCCGCTACTTCGGCCCCCATGTCACGAGTCTGGCGCCGTGGGTCAACACCATCGAGGTGTACAACAACGGCAACACCGCTGACTCCTTCGAGATCACCGTTTGGGATGAGGCGGGCACACCGGCAACCCCGCAGGAGTTCGAGGTGCCGGCGCATTCTTCGGTGCGGCTGGTCATGACCAATTTTGCCGGATACGAGTGGGCGCCGGATGATATTCCACTTCAAGCGAAGGAAGGCATTTTCGTGATCGACACGGACAATCCCCGCCTGCGCCCCAAACTGTCGTTCCGCTATGGCGACAGTGCCTCGTTGTGCGAGTTCTTTCTCGCGGACACCCTGGGTTGGGAGTACGTGCTGCCCAACACGGTGACGGCGCACTTCACCTGGACGGGCATGGTCGTGATGAATCCGTTCGACGTGCCCCTCACCGTGCAGGCGGAGGCCTACCGAAACGGATCGCTCGTGGGCTGGCAGGAGATCGCCGACATCGCCCCGGGGACCAAGTACGTGCGGTTCTCCGACGGATTCTGGCCCGGGGTGGCCTACGCCGACTTCGACCAGGTCCGCATCTTCAGTTGCCAGCAGGCCTTTCCGCCGCCCATGTCCATCACCGGCAACGATAGCCAGGACCGGCACGTGTTTTTCAATGCCGCAGTGACGGCGACACTCAATCCCTGTTTCGGACTGTACGCCATCGATTCCATCGTCGGCGACCTGATGCGGGTGGCGGCGGGGACATTCTGGCAGGGGCGCGGACCGGGCGATCCGTGCGACTATGCGGACGAGGCGCCGTTCCGCCATACGCTCACTCGCAATCTGGCGGTGATGGCCACCGAAGTGACGCGGCAGATGTGGGCCGACCTGCAGGCGCTGCAGCCGACGCTGCCGGCGGATCCGACGAGCACCGGCCACGGCGGGGGAATGGACCATCCGGTGCAGATGGTGACCTGGCGCGCCGCCGTGCTGTTCGCCAACCTGCTGAGCGCGGCGCAGGGGTTGGCGCCCTGCTATTTCAAGGATGAGGCTATGAGCATTCCGCTGACGGCGGCCAACTACGGGACCGGCACGGTGTTCTGTGACTGGGAGGCCGAAGGGTACCGGCTGCCCACGGAGGGAGAATGGGAATATTGCTGCCGGGCGGGCTCGACCACGCCGTTTTCCGTGAATGAACCGAATTTTAGCTATTGCACGTCGTACTGCACAGCCGGCCTCCTGCCCAGCCTGGAGAAAGTGGCCGTCTTTTGCGCCAACAACAGTGGCGGAACAAGCCCGGCGAGGAGCCGGTTGCCAAACCCATGGGGCCTGTACGACGTGCACGGAAACGTCTGGGAATGGTGCTGGGACTGGGCCGGCGCCTACCCGGCGGGGCCGGTGACGGATTACCGGGGGCCGGGGGGTTCCGGTAATCGATCGCTGCGCGGCGGCGGCTGGGACTACCCCGCCCTGTCATGCCGATCGTCGGACCGCGGGGCATACAACCCGGATTCGGGCCTCAACACCGGCGGCTTCCGTCTGTGCCGGGTGGTGGAATAGCAAGGGATGTAGGCACAGAGATCCGGCCCCGCGGCGGTTCCCGCTGGCCCGGCGCCGGAGACCCTGTGTCTCACTTTGCCTGAGTCGCCAGCAATCCCGGCAAGTAATCGCGCGCGTATTTGAGCAGGGCGGTCCACACGACCAACAGGCTGGCGAAGAACTTCAGGGCCTCTTCGGCGAAGCGGCCGGTGAAGCAGCCGAAATCGGGCCAGTCGGCTGCAGGCGTGTCCAGGGGCTGCAAGTCGTAGACCGCGTGCGATCCCCGCTGCCTGCCTCTATAAACGGTTGATGGTTGATGGTTGATCGTTGATGGTTGATCCGTCTCCCGATTCACCGATTCACCGATTCACCGTCCCCCCTCATTCCCGGTTGTTCGTATACTTCGTGATGATCGTCTCCCGCAGCTGCCGGAACATGGGCGGGACTTCCTCCTGCAGGCCGATGCAGTAACGGGTCAGGTAATCACGGGCCGCCGTCGGGTCCTGTCCGTGAAGCCGGACCGCCTCGGCCTCCACTTCGGCTTGCCGGGCGAACATTTTTTCTTCCCATGGATCGCGCACGGCACGGACGTCCTCGATGGCATTCTGGAACCGGAGTCCCGCCAGGTTGTCCACGAAGTCGATGGCCCAGCGGGCCGATTCTTCGGAGAAGCGTTCGGGATCGTAGGTCTGGTAGCATGCGGCGGTGGTCGTCACGCCGGCGTAGAAGGGGACGTAGGGGCTGAAGTAGGGGTTGTCGAGGTACACCCAGTAGACGCCGCCCACCGGATCGGGGAGCCAGCTCCGCAGCTGGCAGACCATGCCGTAGTGGCCGCGGTGGCGCGCCACGGGGCGGCGGTTGGTGAGCTTGAGCAGCAGCCGCAGGTCCTTGCCCGGGAACGGGGTGGCCAGCGGGCTCTTGACAAAGCCGCCCTTGCCGTCGGGCACGAGCCAGTTCGGGTCGGCGGTGAGGTCGTAGATGGTCCCCTCGAACACTGAGCGCTGAAACGCGATCACGTCGCGGACGGAGACGGGCCGCTCCGGCTTGATGGAGAACGGGTAGATGGACAGGGACTCGACGTACTGGTAGTACGGGTTGATTCCCTTGAGGGGATCGTCGGAGAGTTTCCGGTCCGGCCATTCGCGCAGGGCGGGGGCGAACGTGGTGTGGAAGAGCCAGAAGCGGCTGGTGGCGAACTCCTGCGGCAGGGGCGCGTAGATCTCCTGCCAGACGAACGGGCGGCCGGCGGCCGGATCGTACCAGCCGCGGTCCACGGCCGCCTGTTGCCAGTTGGCCGAGACCATGCAATTGGCCGTGTCCTCCGGGTGAAGCTCCTTGAGAATGCTCCAGTTGGGGATCATGACGGCGTGGTCGTCGGGGATCCGCTGGGCGGCCCAGATGGCGCCGGGGGCCCCGCTGACTTTCTTCCACTCCGGCCCCACGCCGAACACCTCCATGACCCATGCCTCGTTGGGGTCGCCGATGCAGAGGGTCTCGGAGCCGTCGCCGCTGGAGCACAGGAAGCCGTAGGTGGTGGTCAGCTCGCCGATGAGACGCACCGCCTCGCGGGCGGTTCGGCAGCGCTGCAGGGCGAATATTTGCGCTTGCTCGATGGTCATGATCTGCTCGCACTTCCCCTTCTCGGCGGCCAGTTCCGGCCGCTGGTTGGTGGTGCTCTCGGCGATGGCCAACTGGTGCTCGTTCAGGTGGGAGTAGGCGGAGCGGAAGTAGGCGTAGGTCTTCTCAACCTGGGGGATGTAGCTGAGAATTTCGGCGGGTGCCTCCAGCGGCTGGGCCGGATCCTGCAGGCCCCAGTAAACCGGTGCCAGCGTCCCGGGCGCGAAGGGCTGGGCCGGCACCACGCGGATGCGGGAGTCGGGGCCGCAGTCGGTGTGGGAGACGATCACGGAGCCGTCGGCGGAGGCCTTCTTGCCCACGCCGATAATGGTGCAGCCCCACGCGGCGGAAGCGCCGGCGGCCAGGACGATCAGGACCAGGATAGCGACACGGTGCTTCATGGAGTGAATTCTCCTATCGGGAATGCGATCTCGAAGCGATAGGGTACACAAAGACGGGCGGGAGGCCAAAGGAAAAGAAGACCGGTGAATCGGTGAATCGGTGAATTAGTGAATCGGTGAAAGAGGAGGCATGAGCGGTCGTGGCGTTTTGGTTTGAGTGTGGCCGGGCATCTGGAAGCACAATACGAATCCGTATTTCAGAAATCCCCCCTTGACTGGTAGGATGATCGGGACAAGCTGTGTTCATTCTGATGGCTGGAGAATTGGATGATCGCTTCACCGGGGCGGATCGTTTTGCTGGCCGGCATCACCGTGCTGAGCTTCTCGGCGTGCGGCACCGGGTACCGCAACGTGCGCGAGCACCCCGTGTCCGGAGGACCGTGCCGGGCGCTGGCGGTGGTGGTCCTCGAAGACGGTGACTTGCTGGGCTGGATCGATGCGTCGGGCGACCTTTGTCTTGCCCGGGCGGAAACCGATCTGCTGGCCCGAATTCAGGACATCCAAATATCGCCCGACGGCGCCAGTGCGGCCATCGTCTCGGTGGGGGAGGGGCACCCGTATCTGACCGTTTACCGGCTGAACGAACTCGTAGCCGGCGGTGGCCGTGACGGGGAGCGGCTGTCGGCGGAGGCGACGCTCGATCCTTATCCGCTGACCGTCGAAGACGTGCGCTGGGCCGGCCCCGATGACATCGAGTTTCGCTCAGCCATCGATTTCACCTGCTTCGACCGGGAATCGCGCCGCGGCGGATATGATGAGTCCAGAGACAAGCCTCCGGTGCGCACCTGGCGTTGGCGCCTCGTTGGCGACTCCATAACCGCCGCCCCCTGACTGTTCATGGCGGGCTTTCCAGCCCGAGGCCGGCAAGGATGGGCGAGGCTCGGTCGCGAGATCGTGTCCGATCGGGGAGTGATCGCCCGGAACCGGAGAATCACCCAGTCTCCCGGACGGCTGGTCAGCGCGGATACACCCCCACGTTGTCCAGCGCCATCCCGCACCTGACGTTCGGCCCTATGCTCTCGAAGACAAGCGTGGTGGATGCAGCGTTGGCCGTAAAGATCCAGCTCTTTTTCTGCCAGCCCATGTTAGTGAGATTCCGGCCCTTCGTGTCAAAGCTGAAATTGGCAGACTGGCCGGCAGCGCTCACCCGCATCTGCTTCACGGGTTGCTCACACATACTGTTCCCGGCGATGAAGAAGCTGACTTCGTATTGTCGGCCGGGGGTTGTGGCGAAAGTCTGGGCGATGGCGCCGCTGCCGTTGGTGCCACTCAGGTCGATGCTGCGCGATCCGTTGATCTGTTGCCAATATCCCTGCACCAAATCGACGTTTTCGCGAATCACCGTCCAATAGGTGATGCCGGATGTGCGGTTGTTTCCGGCGGTGCCATGCTCGAAGCCGCCGTTGAGGATCAGGCTGGTGGCAACAGGCGGCGGGGGGGCCGTGCCCTGGGCGACGGCGTACCAGGGATAGACGCCGTCCACGGCGCCCTTGTCCTCACTGATCAAGCCGGCGATGATCGGGGTGCCGTTGTAGTAGGATTGACCGGCCGCGCCCAGCTTCGGGTCCAGGATCCAACCGTCCCAGATCTGCGTCGACCCCTGGGGAAAGCGGTGCAGAACCAAATGGCGTCCCACCAGGTAGCCCCGGACCGGAGTGCCCAGTAGCGTGCCGTTGACCTCGTTGGTGGTGGCGTTGACGGTGGTAAGGACCAGGAGCCCGGTGTAGCCGTTGCCGTTGACCTGCCAAGTGGTTGGCAACCCCTGCCCCGGGCACAGTGGAGACATGGCGGCGGCGAAAACTAGTCCAATCAAGATGAAGAATGGTCTTCGAGAAGTCATGTTGGCCTCCTTGTGGTAGACGCTGACTGTTCATGGATATTGACAGTATAGGGCAAAAAACGACGATGACGGCGGAAAAGTGACCATCTGTCGCCGAATAATCGATGCAGGTCGAGCCGGAGGCGGCGATGCTCTGTCTGGTAGATCGGAATTAGAGGTTCAATGTTGGCATGGGGAGAGCGAGTTTTTCCTGATTCACCGGATAATCCAGTCATCTATTCATCTGTTCACCTATTCACCTATTCCGCTTCCCCACCAGCTCCAGAAACGCCGTGGCGGCATGGCTGAGCTGCCGGCGGGCCGGATAGACCAGCCGGATCTGGCGCTCCACGTCGAGCTCTTTGACCCGGATGGCCCGGAGCGCCTCCTGCTGCAGTTCCTGCACCACGCACATCCGCGGCAGGAAGGCGACGCCCTCGTCGCGCTGCACCAGGATCTTGATGGTTTCAATCGTGGGCATCTCCAGATCCATGTGCAGGGGGACCCGGTGTTGCTGGAAGGCCTGCAGAACCAGTTCGCGGTAGGGGGAATGGACGTTGTGGGCGATGAAGGTTTCCATGCCGAGCTCTGCTATGGAAATGGACTTGCGTCGGGCGAAGCGGTGACGGGGCGAGACGACGAAGGCGAGGTGGTCGGTGAACAGGGGCGCCGACTGGATCTGTTCGTCGGCCGGGCGGTAGCTGATGACGCCGAGTTCCAGGTCGCCGTCCGCGATCTGGGTGGGGATCTTGCTGGACAGGCACCGCCGCACCTGAACCTTGACCCGGGGGTAAAGCCGTCGATACTGCATGATGTGGCCGATGAGATAGAGGGTGGTGGATTCGTTGGCGCCGATGGACAGCCGTCCGGCCCGGACATCGTGCAACTCGGCCAGGGCGGTCTCCAGCTCGCGCTCCGTGTTCTCGAACCGATTGGCATACTCCAGGACCATCTGTCCCGCGTCTGTGAGCACCGGCTCCTTGCCGGTCCGGTCGATGAGTTTTTCGCCAAGCTCGCCTTCCAGCCGCTGGATGGCCAATGACACCGCCGGCTGGGTGCGCAGGGTTTTCTCCGCCGCGCGGGAGAAGCTGCGCTCGCGAGCCACGGCCATGAAAATCTTCAACGTGTGCAGGTCCATGTGAATAGGCTCCTGAGGCCAATGTATAAATATAGTTAATTAAAATATATTTTTTAATAAATCAAGGAATAGTTAATTCAGCATCAGGCATTTCGGGGAAGTGACCGCAGTAAAATCCTTAAAATAAGGGTTTGACGGTCGGCTTATCGTATTACCCGGGTGAATGAAGTCATTGCCGCGGGTTCTTGAAATGACGGCGCGTGATGATTTGGGTCAGTAGATTTTATATAATAAATGTTTTTTATGTATATAAATATTATTATAAATTTGACAAATTTTTAGCCGCCTGTCACCCTCGGCGGAAATACTGTGCCTGTCGCCGGCCGGCTTCCGGTGGCGCCGGGACAAAGAGGTGAACCATGAATGATCGGATCACGGTGTTTGACACCACGCTGCGCGACGGGGAACAGGCGCCGGGTTGCAGCATGTTCAAGGGCGAGAAACTGAAGATGGCGCGCCAGCTCGTCGAGCTGGGCGTGGATATTCTCGAAGCGGGCTTTCCCGTCGCGTCCGACGGGGATTTCGAGGCGGTGTCCGACATCTGCCGTGAGCTGCCCGACGCCCGGGTGGCCGCGCTGGCCCGGGCCTGCCCCCGGGACATCCAACTGGCGGCCCGGGCGCTGGACGCGTCACGCCGACCCCGCATCCATACCTTCATCGCCACGAGTGACGTCCACCTCGTGCACAAGCTCCGCATGACGCGGGAACAGGCGCTGGACGAGGCGGTGGCCGCCGTGGAGCAGGCGCGCCGCCACGCCGACGATGTGGAGTTTTCGGCCGAGGATGCCGCCCGATCGGATC
Organism: uncultured Acidobacteriota bacterium; assembly: GCA_937925645.1. GTDB lineage: Bacteria > Acidobacteriota > JAAYUB01 > JAAYUB01 > JAAYUB01 > JAAYUB01. The sequence continues at coordinate 6,595 of CALAMB010000120.1, read as the reverse complement.
CTGACTTTCTCGAAGCGATTTGCCGGGCGGTGGTCGCGGCCGGCGCCACCACCGTGAACCTGCCGGACACGGTGGGCCACTGCCTGCCGGAGGAATACGCCGCGCTCATCGAACGCATGGTCCGCGCCATCGGGGGGCGGGCCACGGTGAGCGTGCATTGCCACGACGACCTGGGGCTGGCCGTGGCCAACTCCATCGCCGCGGTCCGGGCGGGCGCCCGGCAGGTGGAGTGCACCGTCAACGGGATCGGCGAACGGGCGGGCAACTGCTCGCTGGAGGAGGTGGTGATGATCCTGAGGACCCGTCAGGATATCCTGCCGTTCGACACCGGAGTCGTCACCCGGCAGCTCTACCCGGCCAGTCGGCTGCTGGCCGAGCTGATCTCCTTCGGACCGCAGCCCAACAAGGCCATCGTCGGCGCCAACGCCTTCGCCCACGAGGCGGGCATCCATCAGGACGGCTGGTTCAAGGAGCGCACCACTTACGAAATCATCGATCCGGCGGAGGTGGGCGTGCCCGAGAGCCGGATCGTGCTGGGCAAGCACAGCGGCCGTCATTCGCTGGACCGTCGCTGCGAGGATCTCGGCTTCGACCTCACGCACGACCAGTTGGACGCCGTATACCGAGCGTTCATCCAGGCCGCCGACCGGAAGAAAGGGCTGACCGACGACGAGATCGCTCACCTGGTCCGGCAGGTCCTGCACGGACGCTGGAAATATGCGCCGGCCGCGGAAGAGGCGGAGCCGGACGACTGGACTCTGGCGCCGTCCTTCTACCTGTGAGGCGACGATGGATCTGAACGTTCTCGTCCTGCCCGGCGACGGCATCGGGCCGGAAGTCATCCGCGAGGCGGTCAAGGTGCTGGCGGCGGTAACTGACCTCGCCGGCCACCGCCTGGACGCGGTGGAGGGGCTGATCGGCGGAGCCGCGCTCTCGGTCGCCGGCAAGCCGCTGCCGCCGGAGACCCGGGATCGCGCCCGGAGCGCCGGGGCGGTGCTGCTCGGCGCCGTGGGGTCGCCCGAGTTCGACGCCCTGCCGCCTGACCATCGTCCCGAACGTGGCCTGCTGGACCTGCGGCAGGCGATGGGTGTTTTCGCCAACCTGCGGCCCGTGCGCGCCTGGGCGCCGCTTGCCGGCGCTTCGCCCCTGAAGGACGCGGTGGTGGCCGGCACGGACCTGCTCATCGTGCGGGAGCTCACGGGCGGTCTCTATTACGGTCGGCCGCGCGGGCTCTTTGGCGACGACACGGCGGCCGAGGCGGTGAACACCATGCAGTACAGCTACGGCGAAGTCGAGCGCGTTGCCCGGGTCGCGTTCGACGCGGCGCGCCGCCGCCGGCGGAAGGTCACCAGTGTGGACAAATCCAATGTCCTGGAATGTTCCCAGCTCTGGCGGCGGGTGGTGGCGGAGGTGGCCGCGGATTATCCGGAAGTGGAGCTGGAGCATCTGCTGGTGGACGCCTGCGCCATGCAGCTCGTCCTCAATCCCAGCCGGTTTGACGTCCTGCTTACGGAGAACATGTTTGGGGACATTCTCAGCGACGAGGCCGCGGTGCTGGCCGGATCCATCGGCCTGCTCGCCTCGGCGTCCCTGGGCGACGCCGGCCCGGACGGCTTCCGGGCCGGGCTCTACGAACCGGTGCATGGCTCGGCGCCCGATCTGGCGGGTCATGGCGAGGCCAATCCGATGGGCGCCATCGGTTCGGTGGCGGCGCTGCTGCGGTTCAGCTTCGGGCTGGCGCGCGAGGCGGACGCGGTGGAGCGGGCGATCGACGCGGTGATCGCCGCCGGCGTCTGGACCGCCGACCTGCGACCGGACCAACCGGCGGGGACGGCCGCGGTGGGCGACGCCGTCTGCGCCGCCCTGCGGAGGGCGGCATGAGCACGCCGCGGACGCTCTTCCGGAAAATCTGGGATGCCCATGTTGTGGCGCAACCGCCGGGTGCGCCGGCGATCCTTTACATCGATCGGCATTACATCCATGAGGTGACGTCGCCGCAGGCTTTTTACGGGCTTTCTCGCCGCGGCCGAAAAGTGCGGCGGCCGGACCGGACGGTGGCCACTGCCGACCACAGCGTGCCCACGGGCCCCGTCGACGGTCCGGCAGACCCGCAGGCGGTCACCCAGGTGGCAGCCTTGGAGACCAATTGCCGGCGGAACGGCATTGTCTGCTTCGGCCCAGGGCACCCGCACCAGGGCATCGTCCATGTGATCGGGCCGGAACTCGGCCTGACCCTGCCCGGGATGACCGTCGTGTGCGGCGACAGCCACACCGCGACTCACGGTGCACTGGGCGCCCTCGCCTTCGGCATCGGCACGTCGGAAGTGGAGCAGGTTCTGGCCACCCAGTGCCTGCTGCAGGTTCCATCGATGACGTGCCGCGTGGAAATCACCGGCCGGTTGCAACGCGGGGTCACCGCCAAGGACCTGGTGCTGGCGATCGTCGCGGCACTCGGCACGGCGGGCGGAACCGGGTATGTGCTCGAGTACGCCGGCGCGGCGGTGCGGGGGCTGTCCGTGGAAGAGCGGATGACGATCTGCAACATGTCCATTGAGGCGGGCGCCCGCGCCGGCCTCGTCGCTCCCGACGACACCACGTTCGCATATCTCCGCGACCGGCCGTACGCCCCGCGGGGCGGGGCATGGGATGAGGCGGTGGCCGCCTGGCGGCGTCTGCCGTCGGATCCGGATGCGGTGTACGATCGCATCGTTTCTCTTGACGCCGTTGCCGTCGAGCCCATGATCACCTTCGGCACCACTCCGGCCATGAGCATGCCCATCACCGGTGACGTTCCCGACCCGGACGACGTGGCTGACGCGGAGATCCGCCAGGGATTGCGGAAGGCGCTGGCATATATGGGCCTGCCGGCGGGGCGACCCCTGTTGGGCCATTCGGTGAACGTGGTGTTCATCGGCAGTTGCACCAATGGCCGGCTGGAGGACCTCGCCGCCGCCGCGGCGATCTTCCGCGGCCGGCGGGTGGCCCCCGGCGTGCGGGCCTTGGTGGTGCCCGGCTCTCGCGCTGTCAAGCGTGCCGCCGAGGCGATGGGGCTGGACCGGGTGTTCCGGGAAGCGGGGGCGGAGTGGCGCGAACCGGGTTGTTCCATGTGCCTGGGCATGAACGGCGACCGGGTGCCGCCGGGCGCCTGGTGCGTCTCCACGAGCAACCGCAACTTCGAGGGCCGGCAGGGCGGCGGCAGCCGCACGCTGCTGGCGGGACCGCCGGCTGCGGCGGTGGCGGCCGTCACGGGAGTGGTGACGGATCCGCGGATTGTGTTGGAGGTGTGATGATGAATGAAACGGCTCGAGAAACCACCCGGCCGGTATTTCCGTCGCCGCTCACCAGCCGTTGCCTGGTCCTGCCGGTAAATCATGTGGACACCGACCAGATCATGCCCGCGCGCTTCCTCACGGCCATCGACAAGGCCGGATTCGGAGAGCGGCTGTTCCACGACTGGCGCTATGACGCGGCCGGCCAACCGCTGGCCGGTTTTATCCTGAACCGGCCGGATGCCGCCGGGGCCGCCATCCTGGTGGCGGGCGAAAACTTCGGTTGCGGCAGTTCCCGGGAGCATGCCGCCTGGGCGCTGGTTCAGTTCGGGTTCCGGGCGGTGATCTGTCCTTCGTTCGCCGACATCTTCCGGCAGAACGCCATTCAGAACGGCCTGCTGCCGGTCGCCATCCCCGGTGATTTCCATCGCCGGTTGGTGAAGTTGGCGGAGATGGATTCGAATGCAAACTTGACCATTGATCTGGAGACCCGGACAGTGACCGTGCCCGATGGCCAGGCAATCGGTTTTCCCTTGGACACGTTCAGCCGGATCCGTCTTCTGGAAGGAGTTGACGAAATCCAGTTCATCCTCCGCCATGAGGCGGACATCGAGGCGTTCGAAAGCGGTGGGCCGAGGCGCGGGGTGCCGATGGCTTGTTCGCCCGATCCGATGCCCGCCCCGTGACGCGATGATTCCAACAGCGGACGGGGAACCTACGGTTGCGGCTGCCGGGAGCCGGGAACGAAGATGAGGGATTCGGAGTTCAGGCAGTAGCGCAGACCCGTGGGCGCCGGACCGTCGTCGAAGACGTGCCCGAGGTGGGCGCCGCAGCGGGCGCACTGGATCTCCACGCGGACCATGCCCCAGCTGTGGTCGGTCTCGGTGCGAATGTTCTCAGCGGCCACCGGGCGGAAGAAGCTGGGCCAGCCGGTGCCCGAGTCGAACTTGGCCCCGGCGTCGAACAGCGGCAGGGCGCAGCCGACGCAGTCGTAACGGCCCGGTCCCTTGTGGTCATGGAAGCGGCCGCAGAAAGCGCGCTCCGTGCCCTTGCCGCGGGTGATCCGGTACTGCTCCGGAGTGAGCTGGCGCCGCCACTCGTCGTCGCTCTTGACGACGCGCGGCACCTGGACGGGTTCGGTCAGACGTCCGTCCGCGTTGATGAGGCGCACGGTAACCGTCGCTGCCGTCATGTTGTCCTCCGCTGAGCGGCCGGCCGGATGGCCGGCCGCGGATTCGATCCAGCCGCTGCGCGCGGATGAGACCAGAAACGTTCCGGTCGCGGCCGCGGCGGCCACCGCCGCCAGGATCAGCCAGAATCGTTTCCGTTCCGCCATGCGCGCCTCCCGGTCGCTGCCAGTGCCCTCGATCCGGTCGCCGACGTTGGATCGGTACCGGCTTCGCTCCTTCCTTTAGGATGCACGATGCGGACAGCGGGTTGCACCGCAACCGGGACGGGGTTTGAGTCTGCCCGCCGGGATCAAGCCGGATTCGGAATGCCCGTCCGCCGGGCCAGGTAGGCGCGTACGGGGAAAGACCGGGTGCGGGCGCGGTCCACGAAGACGGTGAAAGCCACCTGGTCCAGCGGGGCAAAACCGGCCGGCGTGAGCCAGCCGGCGATCTGTCGCTCGCTGTGGCGGTACATGGTGACGGGCCGACCGGTGTGGGTGAGTTCCGCCTCTACCACCCATGACGTCTCTTCAGAACCGGCCCGGTGGCCCACCACAAACACGAAGAATCCGCCCGGGCGGAGGATCCGGGCGACTTCCCCGAACACCGGTCCCAGCCTCCGGAAGAATTGGAACACCCCCACGCAAACGACGCCGTGCACGCTCCGGGCGGGATAGGGGTAGGGAATGTGGCGCAGATCGTGCCGGATCAAATCGGTCAAACCTTTGCGGCGGCATGCGGCCAGCATGGCCGGATCTTTGTCCAGGCCGTGCACGATGAGACCGGCCCGGTGGAACCGCGCGGCGGCCAGGCCGGTGCCGATCCCGATCTCCAGAAGCGTCTGGCCCGGCTCGAGGTGAGGATGCATGAGGTCGAAGGCGATCTCGGGCCCGCGCCAGCCAGTGGCCTCGGCCTCGGCGTCGTAGGCATCCGGGCCGGCGGCGGACAGGTGACGGTTGAACCGGGACATGGCGGACCGTTTCCTCAAAAGAAGGTGAATCGTCCATCCAGTATACGCGAACCCTGACCAACCGGCTGACGAACAGAGGTAAGGATGATGCCGGAGCGCCGGCTGTTCCCGTGCTGCCGGCGGCATTCAGTCTGTGGTATGCTTGGCAAGGCGATCGTTTCGGCAATTCCATAGAAGAGGTGTTCCGATGCGCCTGATTTTCGCGATTGTACTCCTGTGCCTTGTTCTGGGTTTGGCCGCCTGCACGTCAACCCCGGCGCCGCCCACTCCGGCGGCGGAACCGGCGGCGGCTGAGCCGGGCTCCGACATCGCTCCGGACCAGGTCCGGCTGGAAACCGTCTATGTGTCGGCCACCGGCGAACGCCTCATCGCCCGGTTCGACAACGTCGCCGACGCGGTGACCGTCACCCTGCCGAGCGGCCGCACGGTGACTTTGCCTCGCGCCGTCTCGGGCTCGGGCGCCCGCTACAGTGACGACATCGACACGTTCTGGGAGCATCACGGCGAGGGTACCTTCACCACCGGCGAGAAGGTCATCTTCCAGGGCCGGGCCGAGGAGGGCGACTGAGCCGCGCGCGCTGCTCTCGCCCGGAACTCCAACGGGTGATTCAGCCGCGTTAAGGCTTAGTCGGCGCGGCGGCCGGGGGCGCGCTGTAGTAGTAGCCGCGGCGGTAGCGGGGGCGCAGCGCCGGATCATCCATTCGCACTTCAATGGTTCGGAACTCGCCCGGCTTGAACGTGGCGAAGTCGGGCTGGTACCCGAGCGTGTAGGTGTAGGGCAGTTCGGCGGCGATGGCGCGATAGATGCCCGGCAGCTCCTCGTAGGCACTCACCTTGAAGAACTTGCCGCCGGAAGTCTCGGCCAGGCGCGCCAGCCGCTGGTGGGCCAGACGATATGAAGTCTCCAGCACGGCCGGCGCGGAAAACTGCTGGTGCATGGACTGGGTCCACTGCGGCTCCACGCGGCCGGTGCGGCTGGCGGCCTCCCCCTGGGCGTACTCGTAGTACTGGCGGCGGGAAAGCTGGTAGATGTCCTTGTCGGCGTCCGCAAGCGCCTGCTTCATGTTGTCCACGGTCAGGATGAAAAAGGTGGCGTCGGAGGCCAGCGCCGCGGTGAACGCCTCGTTGAAATCCTTCAAGCTCTTGTTGTCGATACCGTCGGTGTAGAGCACGACGATGCGCCGGCC
>CALAMB010000119.1 GCA_937925645.1 uncultured Acidobacteriota bacterium | reverse complement strand
GACAGGAAATAATATTCAGGCAAAGCCCCGCGGGCGATATCAACCCCGAGTATCAGGGTGGCTCCGGACAGATTGCCCAGCCGGTCCCCCTGCCCCACCTTGAATTGGGCGGTGATGATATTGAAAGGAGAGACGACCCCTTGGTATCGGCTGCGGATTTTCTTCAGCCCTCTGGCCATCAGGCGCAGCTTGCCATGGTGGCGCGTGAGCAAAACCACAACCGCATCCGTTTCCGCGAACGGATAAATCCGCAGAACCAGCGCATCGTCTTCAACGGGGTGCATTTCAGAGCCCGAAGGTGCTCAGCATGAGCGTGCCCAAGCCCAGGAAGATGGAGAATCCGATGATGTCGTTGAGAGTGGCTACGAATATGCCCGACGCCAACGCCGGATCAATCTTCATCCATTTGAACATCTGCGGAATCAGGCTGCCCCATACGGCCGCCAGCGCGATGTTGAACCACATGGCCAGAAACATGATGATGCCGATCTTGTAGTGTCCGGTCCAGACGAATTCGAGCCCGGAGGCGATCAATCCGGCGATGATGCCCAGCAGGAAGCCGTTGACAACGCCCACCCGGAGTTCTTTGAGAATGAATTTGGATCGTGTTTGCGCGTCGAGTTCGCCCATGGCCATTCCGCGGACCGCAACCGTCATCGTCTGCGTGCCGGCATTCCCGCCCATTCCACCGATCATGGGCATGAACAGGGCCAGGATGACGTACTGGTCCAGGGCGCCTCGGAACAGGGAGATCACCCAGGCAGTGAACAATCCGATGCCGAGATAGATGGCGAGCCAGGGGATGCGCTTGCGGATGGAGAGCCGCGCCGACGTGTACGCGTGATCGTCGGCCTCGACGCCGGCCAGATGAAAGATGTCTTCCGTGGCTTCTTCGCGGATGACATCGATCACGTCGTCGACGGTGACGATGCCGGCCAGCCGATTCTCATCATCGACCACCGGAATGGCCAGCAGATTGTAGTTTGCCACCTGGCGGGCGACTTCCTCCTGGTCGGTTTCCGTGTGCACGCTGATGACGTTGGTGCGCATGATCTGGTGGAGCGCGACTTCGGGAGCATGAAAGAGCAGCTGCTTCAGCGACAACACGCCGAGGAGCCGGTTGTCGTCGTCCACCACGTAAATGTAGAAGCAGGAGACGGCTTCCCGCCGCTCCCGGATTTTCTGAACAGCCTCGCCCACCGTGACCCGCTGGTTCAGGCAGAACACATCCGCGTTCATGATCCGGCCGGCGGTTTCGGCTTCGTATTGCAACAAATCCCTGACCGAAGTTGATTCCTCGACGGCCATCAGGGCGAGGATCTCCCGGCCCTTGTCCGCCGGAAGACCGGACACAAAAAGGGCCGCGTCGTCCGAATCCATCTGCTGGAGGATCCTGGCGGCCAGGTCGCCGGGCAGAATGGCCAGCAGTTGATTCCCCTGCTTGATGTTCAGTTCGCTGATCGATTCAGCCGCCAGAGCCAGATCGGTGTCCGCAAGCACCTGGGCCAACCGGAGGCGCTCCGTTTCGATGAGGTGCGTCAGCACATACGCGATGTCCGCCGCATGCACCTTGCGGAGAATGTTGGCCACATGTTTGTAATCGTTCCGCCGGATCAGCTTTTTCACTGAGTCCAGCAACACGGTCAGCTTGCGGATTTGAGTCATGGTTGAATCTCTGACCAGGATGTGACACATTGTAACGACCCCGCCGGCATGCGGCAAGCAAATCGTGCGGTATCCCACAGGTTTCGAAACTCGGTGTAACTTGTCGTCGGCGAACGAACCAAAATCGTACTCGTGTCGTAATATTCATAGAAAGTGAAAAACATTTGATCCTGAAGGCGACATGGCTCATCTTAAACTGAAATATCCCGCGACGGGTTTGATACGGAGTTGATCATGGTCGGCTGTGACAAGAACAGAAAAATCAAGGATATCGTCTCTCGCATGATCGTTCGGGCCATTCAGAATCTGCCTGAAGATGACCGGAAGATTTTCATCCTGAAGCATTATAAGAACCTCAGCGCCGAAGAGATCGCCGCACGGCTCCAGACGCCTGTGTGGGAGATCGAACGGTCGTTGCACCACTCCTCCCAATGGCTGCTGTGTCAGATGAATCCCACTCGGCGCGAGATTTCCAACGAGGGCTGAATCCTGCCGGACAAACGGCGCTTCATTGCCAATTTCTCTTTCCACTTAATCACAAGTTGCCCGTAAGTGCCTTTTTTGGTAAACTTGGCCACTTCGAGGGCAACCGTGGACTTGCGGCGAGCCGTATTCTTAGACCGTGACGGTACCATCTGCCGGGATCTGAACTATCTCAGTGATCCCGATCGGGTGGAATTGCTTGCCGGGGCGGCTCCCGCGCTGCGGAGACTCCAGGCGGAGGGTTTTCTGCTCATCGTTGTCACCAATCAATCCGGAATCGCCCGGGGATATCTGACCGAAAGCACCTTGGCCGGCATTCACGATCGCCTGCGCGCTGTGCTCAACGATCATGGCGTCCGGATCACCGCCTTCTACTATTGTCCCCACCTGCCCGATGGAATCCTGCCCGAATTCCGCCAGACCTGCTCCTGCCGCAAACCGGAGCCGGGGCTGCTGCTGCAGGCGGCGCGGGAGCATGGCGTCGACCTTGACCGCTCCTTCATGGTGGGTGACAAGCCCAGCGATATCCAGGCGGGCAAGCGCGCCGGCTGCCGGGCGCTGCTGCTGCATCCCGGGCGATCGGAGTCGTTGCCGGACTTTGCACCGTCTGAACGCCCTGACGCCGTCATGGCCGACTTGAGCATGGCCGTCAATTGGATCCTCGAATCGGAGGCACAATGAAACCCACGCTGAAAGATTACACTCAGGTGATCGAGAAATTCAAAGGCGCCTCCATTCTGCACATCGGTGACCTGGTGCTGGATCAATTCCTCTTCGGTGAAATCTCCCGGATTTCCCGCGAGGCGCCGGTCCTGATCCTGAAATACCGGGAGACCATCAACATCCCGGGCGGAGGCGCCAACGCCGTCAACAACCTGCTGTCGCTCTCCAGCCACGTGTTGCCAGTGGGAATGCTGGGCAACGATGAGGCGGGCGACTGGCTGTTCAACTTCTTCCGGAACACCGGAGTCGACGTGTCCGGCATTTTCCGCGGCGACGGTTACTGCACGCCGGTGAAAACCCGCGTGCTGGCCGGCGCGTTCCATTCGTCCATGCAACAAATGTTGCGCATCGATCGGGAGGATCTCCAGGGCCGGCCGGTCTGTTCCCGCGACGAGCTCATGGCCAAAGCACTCAGCTTCCTGCCCAAGGTGGACGCCGTGGTCGTCTCCGATTATGGCTACGGCAGCGTTGAAAACACCCTGATTAACGAGCTCTCCGAGCACTGCCGGAAAATGGAGCTGCCGCTGGTCGTGGACAGCCGTTTCGCGCTGCGACAGTATCAACACGTCACCAGCCTGACACCCAACATCTCGGAAGTGGAACAGTCCTATCAGATGAGCATCGGCGAAGATCTGAGCAAAATGGATTTTGTGGCCAACCGGATCCTGGCGGAGCAGGACCTCAACGCTCTGCTGATCACGCGCGGCCGATTGGGCATGTCGCTGTACCGGCGCGACGAAAAACCCGTTCACATTTCAGTCTTCGGCTCGGACGAGGTCGCGGACGTCACCGGCGCCGGCGACACGGTTATCTCGGTGTACACGCTGGCGCTCGCCTGCGGCGCGTCGTTCGAGGTGGCCGCCCGGATGTCTAACTACGCCGGCGGCCTCGTGGTCATGAAGCGCGGCACGGCCACGGTCTCGGACAAGGAACTGCTGAGCGCCATCCGCTCCGATTTCAGCGCCCGGAGATTGCCCGGTTCATGAACCCCAAGCTCAAATCAGCGGCCGAGCTTGTTCCGATCATGGCGGCGGCGCGCCGGTCCGGCCGAGTCATCGTTTTCGCCAACGGCTGTTTCGACCTGCTGCACGTCGGGCATGTGCGGTACCTGGAAGCCGCCCGGAAACTGGGTGATCTGCTCGTAGTGGCGCTCAACAGCGACGCCAGCATGCGGACGCTCAAGGGCGCCGGCCGTCCGGTGATGTCCGAACGGGACCGGGCGGAGATTGTCGCCGCCCTCGCCGCCGTGGATTATGTGACCATTTTCAGCGAACCGGACGTCCGCAGCCTCCTGCTGACCCTGCGGCCGCACATCCAGGCCAAGGGCACAGATTATACCGAGGCGACAGTGCCGGAGCGCGAGGTGGTGCTGGGGTACGGCGGGCAGGTTCGGATCGCCGGCGATCCCAAGGATCACTCCACCCGGGACCTGATCACCCGGATCCGAGAGCTGCATCCGAACAGCGGTCCGGGAGAAGACGCGTGAGTCTGCAAAACGTGCTCGTCGTCAAGCTCAGTGCCATCGGCGATACCATCCACGCCATGCCGGCCGTGACCGCGCTCAACGCGCTCTTTCCCGATTGTCAAATCACCTGGTGCGTGGAGAACCGGTGTGCGGCGCTGGTCGACTGCCTCGTACCGGTGAGCCGCGTCATCCGGCTCCATACCCACAGCTGGCGGCACGGCCGTCATCTGACGGGCGCCAAGAGCCCCCGGACGAAAGTTCGCGAAATCCGGGACACCCGCTATGACGTGGTCATCGATTTCCAAGGCCTGCTGAAGTCAGCGGCCGTCTGCCGGCTGGCCCGAACGGACCATCGCCTCGGCTGGAAATGTGAGTCGTTGCGCGAGCCGGCGGCCGCCCGCTTTTATAGCGAACGGATCGATGCCGGCACGGGACATGTGATTGATCGATGCGCCAGGCTGGCGGCCGCGCTGGGAGTCACGCTCCCCGTGCCCCGGCAATTCCCTTTCCATCTGCCGGCATCCGCCGCGGCCCGCGCAGACAAAGAGCTGCGCGCGCTGGACGGCCGTCCGTTCATCTTGATCAATCCCGGCGCCGGTTGGCCCACGAAGCAGTGGCCCGCCGAGCGTTACGCGCAGGTGGGCCGGCTGGTGCGGGAGCGGCTGGCCCGAGAAGTTCTGGTGACCTACGGTCCCCGCGAGGAGCATCTGGTCGAGCGAATGCGCCGCGAAGATAATTCCATCCGTCCGGTCCGGCTGAACCTGACCGAGTTGTCCGCTCTGGCAGGTCGCGCCGACTGCTTCGTGAGTGGGGACACCGGCCCCATGCACATCGCGTCAGCCAGCGGTGCGCCGGTTGTCGCGCTGTTCGGCCCCACGGATCCCGTCCGGAACGGTCCGTTCCATTCGGACGACATCGCGTTGCACCGTGACCTGCCCTGCTCGAACAGCTATCGGCGGCAGTGTCCCGAGGCGGCGCACCGCTGCATGGATTTCAGCGTCGACGAGGTATTCGCCGCCGTCGCCCGTCGGCTGCAGATCGCGGAGGCCGCCCGTGCGCAATAAGAGCCGGTTGCTGCAGAAACTCCGGGTGCCGATCGGTTTCATCTGTGCGGCATTGTTTTTTTTCTTGAGCCGTCCCACCTGGACGTGGCTCGCCGCCGGAGCGCCGCTCATTCTGGTCGGTCTGGCGGTGCGCGGTTGGGCCGCCGGTCACATCTTCAAGGGGCAGTCCCTGGCCACCTCCGGACCGTACGCCCGGACCCGGAATCCGCTCTACTTCGGTTCCTTCCTGATGGGCCTGGGATTCGCCCTGCAAAGCGGCTGGTGGCCGCTGATGTTCCTTTTCGGTATCCTGTTCATCCTCATCTACTGGCCGGTCATGCGCCAGGAAGAACGGGAGATCGCCGAAGGGTACGGCCCCCCCTTCGAGGAATACCGCCGGCGGGTCCCCCTGTTCCTGCCCGCTTTATCCGCCCATATGCCTGACAGCGGCCAGAAGTTCAGCGGGGCGCAATACCGCCGCAACCGCGAATACCAGGCCGTGATCGGCGGCATCCTCGTCGAAGCTGTTCTGATCTTGAAAATCCTGTTCCCCGTTCTTATGATTTGACCAATGGAACCGATCATCGAGCTCAAAGGCGTCGGCAAGAAGTACCGGATCTATCGGCATCCGCTGGACCGGGTGAAGGAGTTTCTGTGGCTGGGCCGGCGGAGTCATCATGAGGAGTTGTGGGCGCTCCGCGACATCGACCTGGTCATCCGGCCAGGTGACTCAGTCGGTTTCGTCGGCAGCAACGGCGCCGGCAAGAGCACGCTGCTGAAGCTGATCTCGGGAATCTCGCGGCCGTCGGAAGGCGCGCTGTCGGTCCGGGGCCGAATCTCCGCGCTGATGGAACTCGGGGCCGGATTCCACCACGAATTCACCGGCCGCGAAAACATCTACATGAACTGTTCGATCCTGGGCATGACCCGGGCGGAGATTGACGCCCGCATCCAGACCATCATCGATTTTTCCGAACTGGGCGAATTCATCGACCGCCCCATCAAGATCTATTCCACGGGGATGTTCATGCGGCTGGGATTCTCCGTGGCCATCAACACCGATCCGGACATCCTGCTGGTGGACGAAATCCTGGCTGTGGGGGACGAATACTATCAGAGCCGCTGTTACCGCAAGATCAACGAGTTCCGCGAACGTGGCAAGACGGTGATCTTCGTTTCGCATGCGGTCAACACCCTGCGCGGACTCTGCCAGCGGACCGTCTGGCTGGACGGCGGGCGTGTCATGGCCCAGGGCGACAGCATCGAAGTGACCAACGCCTATCTCGATTTCCAGCGGGATCGGATCGGCCGGCAGCTCCGCAAGGAGCAGTCCGGTTCCGACGCCGGCAGTGTCGGCACTCCGGACGCAGGCGCCGACGCCCCGGTGGCGCCTGTTCCCGAAAAGACCGATGAACAGCCGGCCGGACTGCCCGCCCGGCTGGGAACACGGGAAGCCGAGATTTACCGCGTGGAGATCCTGGACGAGCGCGAGCAGCCCCGGGTGGTGTTCAACCACGGCGAAACGATCAGGATCCGCCTGTTCTTCCGGAGCCGCTCGAAAGTGGCCGAACCGAACATCGGCGTGTCGATCTGGCGCAATGACAACGTGCTCTGCTACGGCTCTTCGTCGGCCAAGGACGGCACAAGTCTGCCGGAGCTGCCGGCCGAGGGCCGGGTGGATTTCATCATTCCGCAATGTCCCCTCATGAACGGCGACTACCAGGTCTCGGTGGCCATTTTCTGCCCCGATGACATCCACCCGTACGATTTTCACAACCGGCTCTATTCCTTTCAGGTCCGGTGCAGTCGCCGGGATGAAGGTGTCGCGTATCTGCCGCATGTTTACCGCTACGTCCTGGATGACGGCCGCACCGTCCTGGAGCGACAGGCCGTTCCCCCGTCCCCCGCGCCATGATCATCGATCGGTCAGCGGCACAAAGCCGTTGATTTAACGGCTGAAAGAATCTACAATTTTTCAACCACTTGGAAGGATGGTCATCGGCATGCCGCAAAAGGTCCTGATCCACATCCATGGCAACCTGCCGGAAGCCGCGCGCCCTACGGTGGGCAACGGACTGCGGGCCCGCCAGTTGGGCGTGGCATTGGCCGAGCGGGGCGTCGCGGTGAGCTACCTGACCCAAGGTTCGTTTTATTCGGGCTTGCAGCCGCCGAACAACATCACCCTGTTCGACACGACCGCCGAATTCCTGAGGATCATTGAGAATCACCGACCTGACCTGTTGGTCCTGATCCAGGGTGAAGGCCTGGACATGATTCCGGAAACCGGATTCGAGACCCCGACCCTGGCCGACTGGATCGCCCCGCGCATGCTGGAATTCGCGTTCCAGCATCTGCCGCTGGAACAATGGCTGTTCCGCATGCTGGCCGCGATGAGCAAGGCCGACTATCACGCCTGCTGCACGGAACCCCAGCGGGCGTACCTTTACGCCATGCTGCAACTGGCGGGCGCGGAGTTGGACCGGACGTCCGTCGCCGTCGTCCCGTTGGCCGCCGTCGGTGAGGCCATCGCCCGTGCGCCGTCCGCCGGCCCCGATCCGGTGTTCGTCGCCGGCGGCGTGCACTGGCCGTGGGTGCGTTCCGCCCGGTTTCTCCGCATCCTGCTCGAGGAGATGGAATCGGCCGGTCGGGGCGTTTTGAAACTGTTTGGCGGGCGTTACCCGTTCGCGATCGATGCCGATCAGTACCACGATGCGGCGGAAGCGCTGCCGCCATCCCCCCGCCTGAAGCCCGGCGGCATGCTCCCCTACCCTGACTTGCTGCGGGAGTACGCCGCCGCGGATGTCGCGGTGGATCTGTTTGAAGAGAATCCGGAACGACAGCTGGCGCTCTCTTTCCGGGAAATCGACTACCTCTGGAGCGGCCTGCCGATGGTGTGCACCCCGTTCTCCCACATCGCCCGTCACGTGGGGCGGTACGGAGCCGGCTGGGTGCTGCCGGACGTCGACGACCAGACGATCCGGCGGGTTTTTCGGGAAATCCTGGCCCTTCCCCGGCCGATGCCGGCCGGCTTCTCCGACGCGGCCCGTCGGCTGTCCCGCGACGTCTTCGATTACCGGGCGGCGATCCTGCCGATCATGAATCTGCTCAACGGACCGCTGCGGAAAGCGCCGCCGGCCGCCTCCCTGCTCCGCTCGTCGGTCAACTGGGCGGACCAGGCCCGCGCCGAAATGGAACGGCTCCTCAGGGAGTCGCGGGCTTTGCGCGACGAAGTGGCCGCCCGTGACCGTGACCTGAACGCGCTGCGCGAGCTGGAACGGGAGAAAGAACGCCATCTGTCCGAGTCGGGGGCCACCATCGCCGAGTTGCGCCGCTACATCGACGACAAGGAGGGCAATCTGCAGCAGAGCGTCCGTCTGATCGCCGAAAAAGACCAGGCACTCGGCTACCAGCAGGCCTCCATCGCCCGCCTGGAAGATCGTGTCCGGCATCTTCAGGAGGAATCGAACCGCCTCCAGTCCGAAAGAGATCACCTCCAACAGCAAGTGACGGTGCTGGAGCAGGCGCTCCATAACATCCAGTCCAAATTCCTGTATCGCGTCTACCGGAAGTTCACGGGAAAGTGAAATCGGCCGATGGCCCATCCGCCGCTGCACATCTGCCTCATCTCGGAGGAATACCCGCCGGACACCGGCTGGGGCGGCATCGGCACGTACATGTGTAACTCGGCGCGGGGCCTGGCCGAGGCGGGCCATCGCGTGGAGGTGATCGCGGGTGCGGTGGGCCCCGCCCGAACGCTGATTGATGCGGGCGTGACCGTCCACCGGATCGGGTTTGCCCCGCCCCAACGGTTTCTCAAGCGGATGGTCTACCGGGGATTTCAGCTCGTCACCCGCCGCGCGCCGTACCTGCGCCGCAAACTGGAGTTCGCCCAGGCGGCCGGCTACATGGTGCGGGCGATTCACCGGCGCGACCGGGTGGATATCTGCGAAGCCGCCGAATACGACGCCAACGGATGCTTCGTCGCGCGAAGCGGCGAGCCGCCGCTCGTGGTGAAAGTGCACACTCCGCTCCTGCTGAACTACCGGCTCAACGACCTGCCCGTCAACCGGGAAACCGGGTGGTGCGACCGGTTGGAACGCTACCAGGCGCGCCGCGCGCGGGCGCTGACCGCGCCCAGCCGCAAAATGGCTGAACTGGCCGCGGACTGGCTCGGCCACGGTCGCACCCTGACGGTGGTGCCCAACCCCATCGACACCCGCTGCTTCTCACCCGACGGCCCCCGGGCCGAGCATCCACCCTACCTCTTTTTCACCGGTCGGCTGGAGCGGCGCAAAGGCGTCCATGTGCTCCTGCAAGCCTTCCGCTGGATTCATGAACGCCATCCCGAACTGCGATTGGTCCTGGCCGGGCACGACACGCCCACCTTCCGTTTGGGCGGAGAGACTCTCTATTTTCAGGAATACGCCCGCCGGACAGGACTGCTCGCCGGACTCGACGGCGTGGTCGAATTCCTCGGCCGGATGGACCGGCTGGATCTGCCGCCCTGGTATCGCGGCAGCATCGCCTGCGTCTTCCCGTCGTCGAATTTCGAGAATTTCCCGTACACCTGCCTCGAAGCCATGGCCTGCGGCCGCCCGGCGGTGGTCACGGACGCGGGCGGCATGGCCGAGATGGTCGAGGATGGCCGGAGCGGCCTGTGCGTCCCCGCCGGGTCACCCGAAGCGCTGGGCGCGGCCCTGGAGCGCCTGGTGGCCGATCCGGCATTTGCGCAGCAACTGGGCGCGGGCGCGCGGCGTCGGGTGGTCGACACATACAACCTGACTGCCGTCACCAGGCAGACACTGGCTGTTTACCACGAGGTGCTGGACGCGTGAATCGCCCCGATGTTCCCATCTCCGTTCTGGTGTGCACCCGCAACCGTCCCGACGATCTGCGGCGGTGCGTGACGTCCATCCTGGGCGGACGGTTCGGCCGTTTCGAACTGCTGGTGCTGGATCAGAGTGACGGTGAAGAATCGGCGGCTTTCCTCGAATCCCTGGCCGATCCCCGCGTGCGGCTGATCCGGACCGAAACACGCGGCCTGGCCAAGGCGCGCAACCTCGCCGTGCTCAACGCCGCCGCGCCCATCGTCGCGTTCACCGACGACGACTGCATCTGCGACCCCGGCTGGATCGAAGCGATCGTTGCCGAATTCGACCGGCATCCCGATATCGACGGTCTTTTCGGCCGGGTGTTGCCGTGGGGCGACCGGTCCGCAGACGGCTTTTTTTGCCATTGTCTCATCGCTGATAGCGACGAGCGGATCGTCGCCGAGCCGGTGCCGCCCCATCGTTACCTAGGGCACGGCAACAACATGGCGTTCAGGGTCCGGCTCTTCCGATCCATCGGCCTGTACAATCCGGAGATGGGCGCCGGCTCGCGCGTGCGCAGCGGTGAGGACACCGACTTGACGTACCGTGCCCTACGCGCCCGGCGGGGCATAAAATACTCGCCCGTCCCGCTGGTTTACCACAACAAATGGAACGATCTCGATGCGGCCGACCGCCTAGACCTCGGCTACGTGATGGGCTTTGTGATGGTGTTCGGCAAGTTTTTCCTGCGGGGCGACCGTGTCGCCGGACGCTGCCTCAGAGAGCGGCTCGGCGAACTGGTTCGCGATCTGGTTGAGACCTTCCGTTATCGGGACTGGCGCAAACTCCGCAAGACAATGCTGAAATTCGTCTACTTTTCTTTGGGAATCCCGCTGGCCGTCTATTTCCGCTTCCGCGGGGACACCGCCTGGCGTGCGACCGCCACGGCTCGTTAGATCAATCAATAGTACTCGATAGTTATCGGTATGGGGATGAACGTCAAGGCGAAGATCGCCAAGGCGAGAAGCGCGATCAGTTTGCGATTGCGATCGATGCCTTCCCCATCGTTCACCGTGGGTGGATGCCGGAGTCTCATGATGAAGAGAATCACCGCGAATACAAGATAGCCCGGCACGGGCCATGACAGGATGGAAACGCCCAGCAGTCCCGCAAAACAGGCGACGGACACAAGCCGATGGCCGCGGGGGCCCAGCACGGCATAGACGATGTGACCGCCGTCGAGCTGACCGATTGGCAGAAGGTTGATGCTCGTGGCCAGGAATCCGAAGAAGGCCGCCCAGCCCAGGGGATGCAGGGCGATGGCTTCGACGCCGGAGGGGAAGAACAACCGGAACAGCCAAGCGGTGAGGAGCGAGTCGCCGAACACCAGGACCTCGCCTTCGTACGCGTAGGCGGAAGGCACGCTCAGTTTCAGGCCCACCAGAAAGATGGGGACGGCGGCCGCCATGCCGCACAGCGGTCCCATCACACCCACATCGAAGAGCTGCCGGCGGTTCATGAAGGGCGTCCGAATCTTGATGAACGCGCCGATGGTGCCGAAATTCTGCATCAGGAACGGCAGCGAGGGAAACGGGATGGGAAACGGCGGCGTCGTTCGGATGCCGTAGATCCAACAGGCCATGAAATGGCCCATCTCATGACAGAGCAGGATGAACAGCAGCGCGGCGGCGTACGGCAGGCCGCGCAGCACAATCCACGGGTTGGCCAGCAGTTCGGCGATGACATCGACTTCCCATCCGGCGGCCATCCGGTACTGCAGGTCCCACCCGTAACCGGCCAGGGTGGCGGTGATGAACGTCGCCACCAGCAGAAGGCCGGCAACGATCAGGTTTTTCTTTTCGGTCTGGAGAAATGCCCGGGTAGTTTGTGGTGACCGGATAGCCCAATGCTCCGTCGCACCCGGCCAAGATTCTGAAGATGGTTCAGCCAATCAGCGTCCGTCAGTCGATGAGCTCGGATTCCAGGTTCTTGCCGGGCTTGAAGCGCACGGTCTTGCCCACCGGGATCTGCTTGACCTCGCCGGTCTTCGGATTGCGGCCGATGCCCGTCTTGCGGTTCTTGACCATCAGCACGCCGAATCCGCGCAACTCGATCCGCTCCCCGTCCTTCAAGGCCTCCTTCATGACATCGAAGAAACCGACCACCACTTCCGCGGCTTTGACTTTAGTGATTCCCAGCCGGTCGGCCACTCTCTGGACGATATCTTGCTTGATCACGCAAAAACCTCCGGGACTTGAATTTCAGAGTGCTTGATATATATCAATTACACAATGCTCCAAAAAAAATCAACTGAAAAATGAGAAATCTTTTCGCCTTGAATTATTTACAGCGGAGTGCTACACTCGCGTCCTTTATTCGGCCACGTCATGTGGAGTTGGATCATGGCGGAGATATACCCCTTCCGGGACATCGAGACGAAGTGGCAGGTCCGCTGGGACGAGCACCAGGTCTACCGCTCCACCGAGGGCGGCGACCGGCCCAAGTACTACGTTTTGGAGATGCTCCCCTACCCCTCCGGCCGTCTCCATATGGGGCATGTCCGCAACTACAGCATCGGCGACGCCCTCAGCCGCTTCAAGCGGATGGGCGGATACAACGTTCTGCACCCCATCGGTTGGGACTCCTTCGGACTGCCCGCGGAAAACGCCGCCATCAAGCACGGCATCCATCCCGAGAAATGGACGCTTGACAACATCGCCTTCATGAAGGCGCAGATGCGGCGGCTGGGTTTCAGCTACGACTGGACGCGCGAGACCGCCACCTGCCTGCCCGAGTATTACCGCTGGAACCAGTGGTTTTTCCTTGAGATGTACCAGCGCGGGCTGGTGTATCGAAAACATGGCCTGGTCAACTGGTGCAACGTCTGCCAGACCGTGCTGGCCAATGAGCAGGTGGTCAACGGCGGCTGCTGGCGCGACGGCAGCGCCATCACTCAGAAGAAACTGGCCCAGTGGTGCATCCGGATCACCGATTACGCTGAAGAGCTGCTGGACGAGATCGACCGCCTCGACGGGTGGCCGGAACGCGTCCGGACCATGCAGCGGAACTGGATCGGCCGCTCCACCGGCGCCAACGTGCGCTTCGCCGTGGTCGGTTCCGCGGAGCGCATCGAAATCTTCACCACCCGGATCGACACGATCTTCGGCGCCAACGCGATCATCCTGTCGCCCGAGCATCCGATGGTGGAGCACCTGATCGAGAACCATCCCGAGCGGGCCCGACTGCGCGAAGCCATCGACACGGTCATCCGCCGGATCCGGACCGACCGCTCGTTCGTCGACACCGAGAAGGAAGGCATCTGCCTCGACCGCCACGCGGTGAACCCGTTCAACGGCGAGCGCCTGCCCATCTGGGTCGCCAACTTCATTTTGATGGAGTACGGTACCGGCGCCATCATGGCGGTGCCCGCCCATGACGGCCGCGACCACGAATTCTCGCTCAAGTACAACTTGCCCATCCGCCCCGTCGTGGCGCCGACCGACGGCCGATCCGCCGAGGACGAGCTATACGAGACAGACGGTGTGCTGATCAACTCGGGCGAGTACTCCGGTTTGACATCCGCGGAAGCGATGGACCGGATGGCCCGGCGAGCCGAAGATGAGGGCTTCGGCCGCGCCACCGTCACCTTCCGGATGCGCGACTGGGGCATCTCCCGCCAGCGCTATTGGGGCACTCCGATCCCCATCATCCATTGCGAGGACTGCGGCCTGGTGCCGGTGCCGGAGCAGGAACTGCCCGTGCTCCTGCCGCCCATGGAACGAATCGATTACCACGGCGGTTCGCCGTTGGAGAACATCCCCGAGTTCGTCCACACCCGGTGCCCGAAGTGCGGCGGCCCGGCGCGGCGGGACACCGACACCATGGACACGTTCATCGATTCGTCGTGGTACTACCTCCGGTACACCGACGCGCGGATCGCCTCCGCGGCCGTCGATCCGGCCAAAGTGGCCTACTGGTTCCCGGTGGACATCTACATCGGCGGCATCGAGCACGCGGTGGGGCACCTGACCTACACCCGGTTCTGGTGGAAAATGATGCGCGACCTGGGGATGGTTCAGGGCGATGAGCCGGTGACCCGCCTGCTCACCCAGGGGATGGTGATCAAGGACGGCGCCAAGATGAGCAAGTCACTGGGCAATATCGTGGACCCGGACTATCTCATCGAGCGCTTCGGCGCCGACACCAGCCGGCTGTTCATCCTCTTCGCGTCCCCGCCGGAGAAGGATCTCGACTGGAGCGACCAGGGCATCGAGGGGTGCTTCCGGTTCCTGAACCGCGTCTACCGGATCGTCACCAAGCACGCCCACTGGCTCGCCGCGCCCGGCGCCGCCACGCTGCCGGCGGAGCCGTCGGAGCGCCAGCTGCAACTCTTGCGCAAAACCCACCAGACCATCGCCAAGGTCACGGCCGATATCGAGGAACGCCTGCAGTTCAACACCGCCATCGCCGCCTGCATGGAGCTGACCAACGGGCTGTACGCGGCGGACAACGCCGGACTGGACGATCCCGGTGACCGGGAGGTCTTCCGTCAGGCGGTCGAAGCGCTGATTCTGATGTTCTCCCCGTTCGTGCCCCACCTGGCCGAGGAGCTGTGGGCCCAGACCGGCCACGGCACCTTCGTGCTGGACAGCGCCTGGCCCAAGGCGGACGCCCGCTTTCTCGCCACCGAGAGCGTGGAGATCCCCATCATGGTAAACGGCAAGCTCCGCGCCCGCGTCCGTATCCCCCTCGACGCGGACGAGGCCGCCGTAACAGAACTGGTCTTCAGCGTGCCGCGGATTCAGCAGCTGCTCGCCGAAGGCGGATTGAAGAAACACTTGTACGTCAAGAACAAGGTGTTTAACATTATCCTGAAATGATCCGCAAGCTCGTCATCATTATCCTCGGGGTCGCCCTGGCCGCCTGCGGCTACAAGGTATCCGGACGCTACAACGGCCTGCCGGAGCATATCCGCACCATCGCCGTGCCCACTTTCACCAACCAGACCCTGCGCAGCGGCCTGGAACAGACGCTGACCAGCGCCGTCAAGAAGGAATTCCTGCAACGCGGCGACTACCAGATCGTGGCCGATCCCGGCGCCGCCGACGCCGTGCTGAGCGGAAAAATTATCAATTATTCGATCACCCCGATCGGGATCAAGGGCCAGAATGTCGGCACCGTGTTTCTGCTGACGATCGAACTGGACATTGAGTTCACCGACCGCCTGAACGACAAGGTGCTGTACAAGGACAGTCGCCACATCATCCGCGAAGAGTACACGCTGTCCGACCGCACCGTCGATTTTTTCATCGAGGACGCTCCGGCCATCGAACGCGCCGCACGGACCTTCTCAGCCGGCCTGGTGGCCACACTCCTCGAATCGTTCTGAGTGCCCATGGACGGAGGCTTTTACCACTACTGGGATTTTGAGAACCGGCTCAAGAACAACACCCTGGGCCGGCTGCTGTCGTTTTTCGGCGACGAGACCTTTCTGCGGCGCCGGGCGCTGACCATGCTGCGGACGCACTACTTTCCGCCGGCAAGCGAGGCGGGGCTCGGCGATCTGGCCATTGATCTCACGGAGGGCTGCCTCCAGGATTTCCTCAATCAGGCCCGCACGCTGCCCATGCTGTCGCCGGTCAAGCTGTTGATCCTGAAAAACGCCGACCGGCTGCCGGCCGGTGAGATCGGCCGCCTGGGCGACTACCTGCAGCACCCGGCCGCCAAGACCGTGGCGGTGTTCGAATTCGCGCCCGATTTCAATCCGAAACGGCCCCGCGATCACACCGCGGCGGAAAAAAATCTGCTCAAGCTGACCGAGGCCCACACCACCTGTTTTCTCTTTCAACGCCTGCGCATGGACGCGCTGGTCGGGTTCCTGCAGCGCTATGCCGAATCGGAACGGTACGGACTCGATCGATCCACCATCCAGTATCTCGCCGAAAGACTGGGCGGCGACATGGAGCTGATCGTCAGCGAGATGGAAAAGCTGTACCTGCATGCCGGTGCGGCGGGCGCCGTCGAACGGGCCGACATCGAGCGCCTGAGCATCCGGAATCCCATGGCCACCATCTTCGACATGCTGGACGACCTGGCCTGCCGGCAGGCGAAATCCGCTCACGCGCGCCTCACCACCCTGCTGGACGGCGGCGAGCACCCGCTGGGCATCCTC
>CALAMB010000118.1 GCA_937925645.1 uncultured Acidobacteriota bacterium | reverse complement strand
TGTTCGCCTACGCCGGCTCCTACTCGCTGGCGCGCGACCTGCCCCGCCCCGCCGCGGGCAGCGAACTGCGCGGCGGCGACCTGCTGGTCATCGGCGGATTCCCGGGCCACGTCATGATCGTCGTCGATGCGGCGCGCCACCCGGAATCCGGCCGGCGCGTCGTGCTGCTGGTCCAGGGGTACTACCCCGCTCAGGACGTGCACGTGCTGGCCAACCCAGGCCGTCCCGACATCGATCCCTGGTTCGAGCCCGCGCCCGATGGCACCGTGACGGCCGCCGGCTGGACGTTTTCAGCCGCCCGCCGCCACCGGTTCCCCATCCTGGCCGACGAGCCGGAGTGATGCCGCGCGCCCGCTGAGGCGCGATCCCAACCCCGCCGGTCCCCGCGGTCCGGCACCGGAGGCCCGATGATTCGCACCGACTACGCCGAATTTCTGGACCGCATCCGCGAGATCCACGACCTGCACCAGATTGAGGGCTGGCTCCAGTGGGACCAGCAGGTCACCATGCCCGCCGGCGGCGCCGAGGACCGGGCCTCCCAGATGGCCACCCTGTCGGGGCTGATCCACGAGCGGCTCACCGATTCGCGGCTGGGCGAATTGCTCGACCGCCTGGCGGACACACCCGGCCCGGACGCCGCTCAGGCCGCCAACGTGCGGGAGACCCGCCGGGACCGCGACCGCGCCGTCCGGGTGCCGCCCGCCCTGGTGCAGGCCTTCGCCAGAGCCAAGGCGCTGGCGTTCGACGTCTGGCAGGCCGCGCGGCCCGCCGACGACTTCCGTTCGTTCGCCCCCCACCTCGAGGAGCTGGTGCGGCTGGCCCGCGAGACGGCGGCGCACATCGGATACGCCGCCGAGCCGTACGACGCGCTGCTGGACGAGTACGAACCGGGGATGACCGCGGCGGCGGTCCAGGCCGTCTTCGAGCCGCTGGGCAGCGAACTGCGGGAAATCATCGGCCGCCTGGCCGGGGCGCCGGCGCCGCGGACGGACTTCCTGACGCGGACGTACGACACCGCCCGCCAGCAGACGTTCTGCCGCGCGCTGATCGCCGATCTCGGCTACGATCTGGAGCGCGGCCGCCTCGACGAGTCGGCCCACCCGTTCACCATCGGCAACGCCGACGACGTGCGGATCACCGTGCGGTACAACCCGCGCTACCTGCCGTCAGCGCTCTTCGCTGCCATCCACGAGGCGGGGCACGCGCTGTACGAGCAGGGCGTGGACCCGGCGCACCGTCGCACCCCCATGGGCAACGCCGTGTCCCTGGGCATCCACGAGAGCCAGAGCCGCCTCTGGGAGAACATGATCGGACGGTCGCCCGAGTTCTGGGGCCACTACTTCCCCCGCCTGCAGGCGCTGTTCCCCGACGAGCTGGCGGACGTCGCCGCGGCGGAGTTCGTGCGGGCGGTCAACGTGGTGCGGCCGTCGCTGGTGCGCGTGGAAGCCGACGAGGTCACCTATTCGCTGCACATCCTGCTGCGCTTCGACATCGAGCGGGCCCTCGTCAACGGCGCCGTCGGCACCGGTGAGTTGCCGGAGCTGTGGCGCGAGCGGACCCGCCACTACCTGGGCCTGGCGCCGGAGACGGATCGCGATGGCGTGCTGCAGGACATCCACTGGTCCATCGGCTCCTTCGGCTACTTCCCCACCTACGCTCTGGGCAACCTGTACGCCGCCCAGCTCCGCGACGCCATGCTCCGCGAGATCCCCGATCTCATGGCCCAGGTGGGCCGGGGGCGGTTTCAGGCGCCGCTGGAGTGGCTGCGGGAGCGCGTGCACCGGCAGGGGCGGCTCCACCCGGCGCCAGAGCTCATCCGCCGCGCCACCGGCGCCCCGCCCGACGCGGCCCACTTCATCCGCTACATCCGGGAAAAATACGGCGCGCTGTACGGCCTCCCGCTCTGACGGCGCGGCTGCGGCTGCCGATGGAACCGTAGCCGCGGATCAGTTTTCGGGAACGGGCGGCAGACGGTGGCGACGGCCGTAGAGGAGGTCGTCGGCCAGGAGGGCCAGCCGCTGGTTCACCGGATTGCGGCTCACGTACCAGCGGGCCAGGCGGTGGACGGCGGTATCGGGTTTGGTGTATGGACAGACCTTCACGCACACGGCGCAGTCGGTGCCGGCGGTGCGCCAGAAGCCGTAGCATTTCTCCTGCACGACGCTCCAGTGGGCGAAACCGCGGCTGACGGGCGGCCCGCCCCGCTCGATGGCCCCCGCCGGGCAGTTGTCGGCACACTTGCGGCAGATGGCGCAGAAGTGTTCCATGGCCGAGTGGTCACCGCGGGTGGCCGGCAGCGCCAGGTCGGTGGTCACCACGGCCAGCCGGACGCACGGGCCGTGCACGCGATGCATGAAAATGCCCATGCGGCCCACGTGGCCGAGCCCGGCCGCCTGCGCCAGGGGGGGGCAGATGACTTCATAGTTGGCGTCCACGTGGGCCCGGGCGTCCCAGCCGAGCTGGCGGATGTACTCGGCGATCACCCAGGCGATACGGGCCGCCTCGACGTACTGCCGTGACGACTCCACCATGACCGGCGCGGCGGGCGCCTGGGCGATCCGGTTCCAGTCCATGGCCACGACGAGGACCACCGCCGTGGCATGCCGCCGCTCGATGGGCCGCCCCCACCGCGCGGCGTGCCGTCCGGCATGGCTGTAGCGATGGAAATCCCGGAGTTCGGCAAATCCCACATCGGCCGCTCCGTACAGCCGCGCCGCCGCTTCGATCATTCGGGCGATTTCGACCGGCGCGGCCTGCGTTCGCTCCGGCGCCGGAACACCCTCTGACAACGGCCGGGCGCGCTCCAGCACGTTGAAAGCCGCCTCGGCGAGCGGGGTCTGCACCGGATCGTACCATCGCCCGCCCGGCGCGCCGAGGGCGGGTTTGCGTTGAATGGCCGCGTCAATGACCTGTCGCTCGGGGTGCTCGCGGTAATAGGCTTCGGCCAGCTCCGGGTGCCGCCACATGTTGTTGCGGGAAAACATGTGGTCGCGCTCGTCGTAGCGTTCGGCCGGAGACCCGGCGGACGAGGTGGCTCGGGGAAAAAACCGCACCAGCGACGCAGCCACGAACAGCCCCACCCCGGTCAGGGCCGCCACGTTCATCGAGCCTACGGCCGGAGCGCCGCCCCAGCGCCCCAGCGCCAGCCAGAGCGCGGTGTTACCGATCACGCCGGCGGCGGTGATCGCCGCGGCCCGCCACGCCCGCTCGCGGACGGCCGAGGCGAGCATGAGCCCGCCGAGCACGACGCCCGCCGCCAGGAGCAACAGGTTGAGGATGAGCAGATACGATGCGGCCATGCGGCCCATCATACGGGCTTCGCCCGGAGGTTGCAACCGGTTCCCGCCGGGACCGGCGCATCACGCGCAGACAGCGGGCCGCGCCGACGCGAAAACAGGCTTTCCGCCGGCGGCTTCGTATAGTAGGATTTGGTGGCTTCATTTCAAGGACAAGGAGAAGACATGATCGTGACCAACCGCATCCTCCGCTCCCTCTTCGCCCTGACAGCTTTGCTCGCGCTGACGGGCATGGCGATGGCGGCCGGACCGGACATTCCCGATTACTCGGCGACGCCCCGCGACCAGGTGCCCGAGGCGTACAAGTGGCGCGTCGAGGACATCTACCCCGACCTGGCCGCCTGGGAGGCGGAAAAGCAGGCCGTGATCGGCATGACCGCCGAGCTGGACGCCCGGGCCAAAGACTGGACCGCATCGGCCGACCGGATGTATGCCTTCGTCGACTGGCTCAGCGGCATCCAGCAGCGCGCCATGCGCCTGTTCATTTACGCCAGCCTGCAGGGTGACGGCGATCTGGCCAATCCGCTCTACAAGAAGATGCTGGGCGAGCTGCAGATGCTGTTCGTGAACTTCCAGTCCAAGCTCGGCTTCATGAATCCCGACATCCTGAAGCTCGGCCAAGAGACGATCGACGCTTACGTCAAGGCCGAACCGCGGCTGGCGCCATGGAAGGTGGGCTTCGACCGGGTGCTCCGCGAGAAGGACCACATCCTCCCCGCCGAGCAGCAGCGGCTGGTGTCGCTCACGGGCATGTTCGCCGGCGCGCCGAGCCAGGCGGCCACCATGCTCAACGACCTGGACATCCCCCGGCCGGAGGTCACCCTGTCCGACGGAACGAAGGTGGTCCTGAACCAGGCCAACTACCAGAAGCATCGCGCCTCAGCCAACGCGGCCGACCGCCGGCTGGTGATGGAAGCTTTCTGGAACAACCAGAAGCAGTACGTCAACACCCTCGCGGTGCTCCAGGACGCGGCCATGAAACAGCACCTGTACCGCGCCCGGGTGAACAATTACACCGACTGCCTCAACGCGGCCCTCTTCGGCAACAACATCGATCCGGCGGTCTACCATAACCTGATCCAGACCGTCCGCGAGAACCTGGCGCCGCTGCACCGCTACCTGCGCCTGCGCCAGAAGCTGCTGGGGCTCCCCGAGATGAAGTACGGCGACGTCTACGCCTCGGCCGCCAAGTCCGTGGAGAAGCGCTACGCCTTCGACGAGGCGCGCCGGCTCGTGCTGGCCGCCATGCGGCCCCTCGGCCCCGACTACGCGGCCGCTCTGGCCAAGGCATTCGACGACCGCTGGATCGACATCTATCCCAACAAGGGGAAGGAGTCGGGCGCCTACTCGTCCGGCGTCTACGGCGTGCACCCGTACGTCAAGATGAACTACGACGGCTCCTACAGCGACGTCTCCACGCTGGCCCACGAGCTGGGCCATGCCATGCATTCCTATTTCTCGAACAAAACCCAGCCGCTTCCCACGTCGCAGTATCCCATCTTCCTCGCGGAGATCGCCAGCACCTTCAACGAGAACATGCTCATGCACGAGCTGCTCAAGTCGGAAACCGACGACGCGCTGAAGCTCTTCCTGCTGGACGGCTACATGGAGCGTTTCCGCGCCACCCTGTACCGCCAGACGCTGTTCGCCGAGTTCGAGCTGGCGATGCACCAGCACGTGGAGAAGGGCCAGACGCTCACGCCCGATTGGCTGAACGCGAAGTACCTCGAGCTCACCCGCGCCTACTACGGCCACGACCAGGGGGTGCTGAACGTGGAGGACTACATCCAGTACGAGTGGTCGGGCATCCCGCACTTCTTCATGAACTACTACGTCTTCCAGTACAGCACCGGCATCGTGGCCTCGATGGCCCTGTCCGACAAGGTGATGGCCGGCGGCCCGGCCGAGCAGCAGCAGTATCTCAAGTTCCTGCAGGCGGGCGGCAGCAAGTTCCCGCTGGACACGCTGCGCGATGCCGGCGTGGACATGTCCGATCCCGCGACGGTCCGGGCGGCCATGCGCCAGTTCGACGGGATGGTGAGCGAAATGGAGAAGATCGCGGCGCGGCTGGACAAGAAACAGGCCGGCCAATAAGACATTGAAGTATTGCGATAGATGCGCATCGGCCGGATCCGCCGGATCCGGCCGATCGCTTTCTATTCCTTCACCAGTTCCACCCGGCGGTTCTGCGCGCGTCCCAGCTCGGTATCGTTTTCCGCCACGGGCTTCGTTTCACCGAGGCCCGTCGCCTTCAGGCGTCCCGCGTCGATTCCCTGCCCCTCCAGGTATGCCTTGACCGCCTCGGCCCGCCCCTGCGACAGCTTCAGGTTGTGCGCGTCGTCGCCCGCCGAGTCGGTGTGCCCCTCGATGGTGAGCCGCCACGCCGGCTCGGCCGTGAGGATCCGGACCACCTCGTCGAGCACCGGCTTCGATTCCGGACGGATCGTCGTCGAGTCGACGTTGAACAGGATGCCGTAGAGCCGCGAGCGGCCGGCGGCGGCGAGATCCTTCTGCAGCTCGCCGCCCACGGAGCCGGACCAGTGGGGACAGCCGCCCACCTCGCCGGACACCTTCTCGCCGTCCCAGTTGCCCGCCGGCGCCGCGTCCTTGTCGGACCCGCGCCACCAGTATCCACGGAACGATTTCCCGTCGGGCGCGAATACCAGGATCGCCGGGCCTTCGTTCCCCTCGCCCTCTTCCGTCCAATGGATTTTCATGACCCGGCCTTCGATGGCGCCCCCGAGGATGCCTTCCCTGAATTCGTAACAGCCGGCCAGGGCGGTGCCCTGCTGGCGGACGTGGAACAGGGAATAGCTGCTCTCGTACGTGCCGGAGATGTCAGCCGGACCCTTGGGCGCCGCCGGCCGCCCGCCGAATCCGCGGAAGGCGAACAACTCGGCCCACTCCTCGCTGCCATGGTTGTCCGCGACGGTCAGGCGCACCCA
>CALAMB010000117.1 GCA_937925645.1 uncultured Acidobacteriota bacterium | reverse complement strand
TCGGAATAGACGCCCTTCTTGGTCTGGGCGTCCCGGTTCTGCAGCTCGTTGTTCATTTGGAACTGGGCGTCGTTGTACTTGAGGTCCTCGACGTCCTTGATGATCTCGTGGATCTGGTCCATGGTGATCCGGGTCAGCCCGAAATTGAAGACCGCCAGATCCACCGAGTTCGGCGGACAATCGACGCTGCACAGCCCGAGCGTACCTTCCGGGACGATGGGCAGCTTCGGCCAGTCCGCGGGAGCGCCTTCCAGCCGTTTGATCTCGCGGGTGGTGGCGTAGATGATGTCCTTGCGTCCGATGTAGTAGTCGTAGTCGATGCTGCAGTTGGAGCCGCCCACCGGCTCGTCGCCGATGGTGGTGCGTCCAAAGTTGATGATGGAGAGGTTGCCGGGTTCGACCTGCACCGGGGACATGGTCAGGCCGCTCGTGTTGGAGGCGGGCGGGTTGCCGCCCACAATCTCGTCCACGCCGTCGTCGGTGTATGACGTAACCCCGGCGGCCACGTCCTTGAGCCGCTGGAAGTCCGCGCGGACCGTATTTTGCGTGCCGCGATAGATGCGGTAACCGGTCGCGCCGCTGACAGGCAGCCAGGAGAGGCGGTTGATTTCCCCGGTCAGGGTGTCGCGGGACACGACCTTGGCCGAGTCGTACTGAGTCTCGCCGGTGGCGCTCTGAACGGTGACCAGGTAGAAATATTCGTCCGCCGCCGGGTGTCCCGAGCGTCCGAACCAGCCTCCGTCCACGTAGTCCGTCCCTTCAATCATCTGTTTTGTGTAGGTCCAGCGGACGGTGTAGGTCGTGCCGATGGCGGGTTCGTTGCCCGAACCCAGCCAGTCCACGTAGTTGCCGGACTGCTGCCAGTCCGCTCCCTCCTGGAAGACCGTCGCGCCCTGGCTCACCTCGAGGATGTCCACCACCGGGTTGGGGACGAGCAGGTCCTCCCCGCCGCCGACGGAGCCGCGCGTGATGTTGGAGACGATCTCGACGATGGCTTCGACCTGAGTGGTTTCCTTGAGCGGCGTGTTGTTGAGGGCATAGCGCCGGGTGCCGATCACATAAGTTTTCTGCTCGCCGCGGACCGACTTGACCGCCGTGGACTTGGGCACCAAGGTGGTTGTGGGCAGGTCTTTCTGCAGGCGGAACCCTTGGATGTAGGCGCGGCCCGCGTTGGTGATCACCTCGACGTTCTCGCCGTCGTTGTCGCCGATGAAGCTGTCGAGCCCCTTGACCAGATAACTTCCGGCCTGGTCGTAGGTGCGCTCGGCCAGATTCTGGAGCAGCGAGTTCAGCCCCTCGGCGGCGGCGAAGGCAAGTTGATCCTCCGTGATCGATGCGACCGTGATCCGACTTCCGGGCAGCGTCCCGAGAAGGTCCTGCAGGTAGAGGTTCGATTTCTCGCGGACGGTGGCTGTCACATCGCCGGTCTCACGGTCGAACTTGTGGAGGGCGACCACCTTGCGCTGGGTCACGTTGTTGGGCAGCGCCTCACCGCTCGTGTCGTGATCCTTGAGCGATAGAATCCACTTTTCCCGCTCGGCGGTGGGTTCGCCCGTCGCGGGGTTGATGAGCACGGCGTCCTGGTTGTAGCCGTAGTTGTACTTGAGCAGCTCGACATAGACGTAATCCGCGCCGCTCGTCTTGGCCGGGTCGTAGGTGAGCACCGCGCCGGGCACGCGCTCCAGACAGCCGTCGATGTAGACCAGCCCCTCGGCCACGGTGAGCACATTGGCCGCGACCGTCACGCCGAAGCCGCTGACGATGGCCCCCTCCTTGAAGAGGATGTCCGCGAGCTTCCTGCGCTCCTGGTTGATGATGTCCTGCTGCTCGTTGAGCTCCGAGTCGAGCAGGTCCCGGTCCTGGTGGTAGCGGACCCGCTTGTAGTTTTTCGCCGGGTCGAATGTATCGCGCGAAATGGACATGGTCTTTCCTCCTAAATCTTGATGACCCCGACCAGCTCAACGCGCGTGTCCGAGGTCTTGTTGAAGTCGGGGATGTTCTTCACTTCGTACAGATAACCGGGATCGAGCACCTCACCGGTCGGGTTGGTATCCGGGTGGTAAACACCGTTCGCCGCATAATCCGACTGCAGCCCGGCGATGTAGGCCACGTCGCCCCCGAAGAAGCCGTACTCCCGGATGGTGATGCCGTTGGCCTCGTTTTCCTCGAAGCGGAAGAAGACGCCGATGGTCTGGGTCTCCTCGGCGGTTTCGATGTAATGGATGCCGTTGACGATGAGCGTCCCTTCCGGGTCCTCCTTGAGAAAAGTGCGCTTGTACTGCTTCTTGCGGGCCCGCTCGTTCTTGAGCGTCGTCTGATCGATGTCCGGGGCGGGCGGATTGATGGGATCGGTGAACGTGGCGTCGCCCTCGCCGATGGCGCAGTGGGTAATGCCCTCGATGGGATCGCCCATGAGCAGCCGCGCGGTGAGGATGCGGCCCGTTTTGACGATGAGTCCAAGTGACATTCGTATTCCTCCTTCAGGTCTGGATCGTGTGGCCTTCGCGGATCAGCACGGCGAAGACGGTCTGGCGCGCTTCCGCTTGACGGGATGTCTCGCGCACTACAAGTTGTTTCGAATCCGCCGTCCGCTCGATCTCGGCGAACACCGCGGAACGGGTATCGCTCCGCCATTCGACCGGCCGGTGAATCCGGACGGCTGTGTCGGAAAGGATCGTCGGGAAACGGACCACCCATCCCCGCAGATCGAAGCTCCGCAGGACCGGCCGCACGATCACGGCCTGGATGTCGGCGGGGGCGTCCACCTCCGCCGTGATCCTCAAGGCCGCGTCCGTGTCGCGGCGGATTGTCCGCGTCTCGGACGCCGCTCCGACGGCCTCGAAAACGACAGCCGGGAAGGCCGGCATTTGGGCGCGGTTCATGGGAACCACGGACCCTGCGAAGGGCCGGACGGAGAGAGTGTTTCCGCTACGGATTGCCACGTCTCAGCCTCCCGGTGATCCTGTTCGCCTTACCGACGTTCCGGACCACCCGGAACATCGAGGTCAGGCGTCCGGCGTTTGCCGAAATCTCCTTCTTGGTGCCTTGCTTCACCGCCATGGGATCACTCCTTCACCGCGCACCATCCCGGACCGGACAGGTTGAAGATCTTGTAGGAGGCACCGTTTAACGTGAGCACGTCCTCCGAATCGGCCGCACCGCTGCCGATGGCATAGACCTCGATCAACTCGCCGCGCAGTTCCTTGTAAGCCGCGGTTGTGTGCGCGACGAGCCAGGGGAACATGGTGACCAGTCCGAATCGTTGGTCGGGATTGGCGGCGGTGTGGAAATTGCCGTGGGCCGCGGCGCACGATCCGGCCTGTCCGGCCGCGCTCGCCCACCCGTCGAATTTGTTGATGGCGTAAATACTGCCCGGGGACTGGTAGTGGCCGACTACGACCGGCTGCGGATCTTCGCCGATCTTGGCTCCCGCCGTGTAGGCGCTTACGAGGCTCGCCAGAGTGACCGTATTGGGGGTGGAAACCGTGTCGACGGCGGATACCTGGGCGCGCTCGATCCCGGCGTCGTCTTTTATGATGTAGCTCAAGCCGACCGTAAAAAGGGTGGCGTCGTTGACCTGCACCGTGATGTCCGCGCCGGGTCCGGCCGCCGCCTGGGTGACCGCCACCGCCCCTGACCAGAAGCGTTTGATCAGACCGCTGTAATGCCCGTAGTAGGTGGCGACGATCTTGGTGACGATGAAAACGTGATCCTTGTCGGCGTAAATCCAATACAGGAAAGCCGAAGCGTCCACGGTCTTGATGTAGGTGTAGCTGGTTTGAAACGCCTCTTTCACGCCCGCGTGCGTCACCGCATCCCAATATAGGTAGGCCCGGACCGCAATGCGGTCGGCGGCCGTGTCGTTGACGAACCGGAGGAAGATGTCCTCGGCTCCGCTTTCTCCCGTGGACGCCAGCACGTAGCTGGGCTCGGCGTCGCCCGACCTGTCGTCGTGAAGCGACCATCCAACCGTTCCCACCAGGAAGTCTTTCAGGCGGACGAGGAAGTCGGTCGTGTTCGAAGCGGTCCCGGATACATTGTGATAGGCCATGCGTTCCTCCTACAGGATCGGATTTTCCGTGCCGGTGAGCCGGAGTTTGAGGTCGGTCTTGTTTTGCACCGGCGTTCCGGACGGCACCGTGCAGCGACGCCAGAACGAAAGGGTCACGTCGTGGGCTTTATCGCCCAGGTTGAGCGGTGCGCCGCCGACGGCGGTATCGAGACCCGCCTGCGTCAGGGCCAGCACGTACCAATCCGACTCGTCGCCCCCGGCTACATCCACCGGTTCGATCACCAGCCCGGTATAGTCGTACCCGGAGTAGACCGCGGCACCCGCATCGTGG
>CALAMB010000116.1 GCA_937925645.1 uncultured Acidobacteriota bacterium | reverse complement strand
TGCCGAGCAGATCCAACTGGGATAGTTTTATTGGCTAATGACTATTGATTAATAGCTATTGGCTATTTTGAGGTTGATTAATCGTGGAGAAGGAGCAACCGACAGTATCGCGTCATCCGGCGGACGTGACCCAACAACGTCTCGTGGCTTTCGCGGTCGATGTGATTCGATTAGCATCGAGGTTGCCGAAGACGGTTCCGGCACGGCACATCGCCCGTCAGTTGGTGCGGTCGGGGACATCACCGGCTCCCAACTACGGCGAGGCCAGGGGCGCGGAGAGCCGGAAGGATTTCATCCATAAGCTGGGTGTGGTCCTCAAGGAATTGAACGAGACCATCGTCTGGTTGAATATCATATCCGGCAGCGGATTGTTAAACACGGAAGAATTACACCGATGCTCTGGTGAGTGTGACGAGTTGGCCCGAATCATCGCCCAATCCCTGAAAACGGCAAAATCCCGGAGTCGCCAAATAACAAATAGCGATTAAGCAATACTCAATAACCAATAAGACTGCCAAAGGAATCATTCAGGATAAGGAGTCAGAGATGTTTATGTTGAGCATGGGCGCGGGAATGAACCTGGGCTTCCCCGATGTCTGTCTCACCCCGGTGGTGGTGCCGGTGCCGATCCCCTACCCGGACATGCAGTTTTCAGCCACCTCGGCGCCGGCGGCCTACAACGTCCTGGTGGATTGCATGCCCGCGGTGAACCAGCTTTCCATCGGCACGGTGAGCGTGGGCGACAACGGCGGCGTCCTGCTCGGGGTGGTTTCCCACATGATGTCGGGACAGACCGAGTACCTGGTGGGCTGCATCACCATCATGGTGGACGGCGTTCCCGCCCAGCGCCTCACCAGCGTCACCGGACAGAACTGCCTGGCCGTGCTGCCCAACGCACCCGGCGTGAGCCTCGTGCCGAGCCAGGTCACCGTGCTGACTCTCGGTTGATTCCGCAGGTGGGGATGGACAGCTGCATTTTCATCAGCATCGCGGCGTATCGCGACCCGGAACTGCTACCCACGGTCCGGGACGCCCTCGCCAACGCCCGCCGGCCGGAACGACTGACGTTCGGGATCTGCTGGCAGCGCGCCGACACGGACGACGGCCTCCGCGAGTTCGCCGCCGATGCTCGCTTCCGGATCCTGGACGTGCCGTACGCGAAGTCGCGCGGCGTCTGCTGGGCGCGGCACGAGATCCAGCAGCTGCTGGGCGACGAGGATTTCTACTTTCAGGTTGATTCCCATACCCGGTTCGCCGAGGGCTGGGACGACCAGCTCCTGACCATGTTCCGGGCCCTCGACGACGAACGGGCGGTCATCGGAAGCTACCCGCCGTCCTACCAGCCGGGTTTCGACGGATACCTCAACGACCGGAATCCCAACCGGATGACCATCAGCCGGTTTCATCCCGACGGCAACGCATGCCTCGAGCCGAAGGGCGTGCCCGATTTCGAGCAGTTGTCCCAGGCCTTCCCCGCGCGCTTCGCCAGCGGCGGTTTCATGTTCGCATCCGCCCGGTTGCCGCGGGAAGTGCCGTACGATCCGTTCTTCTATTTCAGCGGCGAGGAGAT
The DNA here is from genome assembly GCA_937925645.1 of uncultured Acidobacteriota bacterium. Lineage (GTDB taxonomy): Bacteria > Acidobacteriota > JAAYUB01 > JAAYUB01 > JAAYUB01 > JAAYUB01. Next base: position 536 of record CALAMB010000116.1, on the reverse strand, counting down.
CGGCTACACCGTTCGGGCCTTCACCCACGGGTTCAACCTGTACAACCCGCACCGGGCGGTCATCTGGCACTATTACACCCGCCAGGGGAGCCTGCGGCACTGGGACGACCACCAGCAGGCGCCCCGCTCCCAGGAACCGGCCCGGCGCCTCCGCCAGCTCCTCGGCCAGGCCGACGAGGGCGTCGGTCTCGGCCCGTACGGACTGGGCACAGCGCGGACGCTGGCGGATTATCGCAACTGGGCCGGCGTGGACGTCTCCCGGAAAATGATCCACCGGCAGGCGCGGGCGGGGGGCATCCCGCCCCACGACCCGAACGATGAGGCCGGCTGGCGGTGCGACATGCGGCGTCACGAGCTGGTCCTGCGCTGGGCGAACGAGCGCCTCGTCCTGCCGGACAATGTGACGTTCGTCGCGGTGATGGTGGACGACCAGCACCGTACCAATTTATTTCGGCGGGATTTCTCCGGGACATCCATCCTCGAGCAGGGCGGCCGGCTCCCGTGCGAGTTCGAGTGCGACCGGCGGAGTCGTCCCG
>CALAMB010000115.1 GCA_937925645.1 uncultured Acidobacteriota bacterium | reverse complement strand
GCGTTGATGGTCATGGAAGTGGACACCTTGTCCAGGGGGATCTCGTGGAACAGCGCGGCCATGTCCTCCACCGAGTCGATGGCGACGCCCACCTTGCCCACTTCGCCTTCGGCCAGCGCATGGTCGGAATCCAGGCCGATCTGGGTGGGCAGGTCGAAGGCCACGCTGAGGCCGGTCTGGCCCTGCTCCAGGAGATAGCGGTACCGCTTGTTGCTCTCCTCGGCGGTGGCGTAGCCGGCGTACTGGCGCATGGTCCAGAGGCGCTGCCGGTACATCCCGGGATAGATCCCGCGGGTGTAGGGGTAGCTGCCCGAGTCGTTGAGCTGCGCCGTGTAGTCGAAGCCGGACAGATCGTCCGGGCGATACGTCTCCTGAATGTCGATTCCGGAAGTCGTCCGCTTGGGTGTGTCGGCCATGGATCACTCCTCCGTGCGAAATGGGAAAGAGAAATTATAATGCAGGACGTGCGTTCCTGGAAGAATATTTAACTATTACGGTAATTGTGCTCCGACGGCGCCACCGGCGCTCAGATGCAGGCGGGCGCCAGGCTGTACAGGGCCGCGGCCGCCACAAGGCAGCCCAGGGCGAACCACAGGCAGATCGGTAGCAGCTCGCGGCGGTCGGGAATGCGCCGTTTCTCGAGCACGGTTTTTTCCATCCGGTCGATTTCGCGGTAGACCTGGTCCAGCCCGGCGGCGTCGGATGCGAGGAACGACTGCCCGCCGGTGGCGCGGGCGATCTCGGTGAGCACCTGGGGGTCGAAATCCACCCGGGCGCGGATCCAGGTGGGTGAACCGTCAGGCGCGCGCGCCATCACCCGGGTCTCGGCGTCCGTGCCGATCCCGGCCGTGTACACGCGGACGTTGAACCGCCCGCAGAATTCCGCCGCCTGCAGCGGCGACACCTCGCCACGGTTGTTGGCGCCGTCTGTGAGAAGGACAGCCAGGCGGCTCCGCGCCGGGGAATCCCGCAGCCGGTTGACCGCCGAGGCCAGCGCCATGCCGATGGCGGTGCCGTCGGCGTCGAAGGGGATCAGCTCCACCGAATCCAGCAGAGCCTCCAGAGAGTAATGGTCGGCGGTCAGGGGGCAGACCACGTACGCGTCGGCGGCGAAGGTGATCAGGGCCAGCCGGTCGTGGGGCCGGCGGCGGATGAAATCCCGGATGACCGCCTTGGCCGAGGCCAGGCGGTTGTCCGGTTCGAAATCCTCCGCGGACATCGACGTGGAGATGTCCAGCACGAGGACGATGTCCACGCCTTCAGCGGCCGTCTCCTCGCGGAACGTCTCCGTGTAAGGCCGGCCCAGAGCCACGAACAGGGCCAGCGCGGCCAGCGCGATCAGGCCGTTGGCCAGGTAAGGCAGCAGGCGGGCCCGGCCGGAGTGCGGCGCCAGCCATTCGGCGCCCGGGAAGAAGATGCCCGGGCGGCGCCGGCGGAAGACCAGCAGGCGCAATCCCGCCAGCACGGCCAGCGTCGCGAGCGCCCAGAGCCACAGCTCAGGCTGAGCGAACTTGAGTGTCGACGGCAGGTGGGGCATCACGCGGTCCCAGTCGGTCCATAATCTCGTTAAATGCGGCCACCAGGGCGTGGGCGTCGGCGGCCGTGAAGGAAAAACGCGATTCGTCGGCGGCGGCCAGCACGGTCCGGATCGGCTCGATGCCGTCCGGCCCGGCCGCCTCCGGTCCGGCCAGCCGCAGGCAGAGTTCGGTGGTGGTCAGGGCGTGCAGGTCGGTGCGGAACCGCCAGGCCAGGAAGTCCCGGAAGACGTCCACCAGCCGTCCGGACAGCTCCTGCGGGGAACGGGCGGCGTCGCGCTGCCCCCACACCCGGTTCAGGCGCTCCCGGAAGTAAGCCAGGTTGACTTCCCGCGGGGAGACGAGGTCGGGCGCCGGCGAACGTCTGCGCCGCCACAACCACCAGCCCGCCCCTGCGGCAGCGGCCAGGACCGCACCGCTCAGGATCCACAACCAGACAGGGAGGCCGCCGGCAGGCGCCGCCAGGCCGCCCCGGGGCGGCTGGGGGGCGAAAGGCCCCGCCCCACGCAGCAGGCTCGCCACGGCGATCTCGCCGGGGGGATACGCCACCGGGATATCGGCGCCCGCCGGGTTTCGCCAGACGATGGGGATGGCCGGCAGCGGGATCCGGCCGGTCCTGAACGCCTGAAGTTCCAGCCGGATCACATCGTAACCGGTCCGGCCGGCGGATTCGACGCGGGCGGTCCGGAGGGTGAAGTCACCATACCGCCGCGGGTATTCGGGGAGCGCCCACCGGCCGGCGGGCGGCGCCTGGACCCGGATCTCCAAGACAAACGGCGTCCCGATCAGCAGTTGACCGGCTGCGGGCGCCACGCGCGCGTCCACCACGCGGGGCGCGTCCGTGTCCTGCGACCGGAGCCACGCGGCCGGAGCCGCCAGCGCCACGCCGCCGGCAAGCGTGACGGCAAGCAGCCGGCGGATCGTCCGCAGAGTGAGTCGGTGGATGTTGGAAGGTGCGCGCATCTCCGCCCCGCCCGATCCCGGCGCGGCGCCGGGTCATTCGAGCGGATTGTATCATCCTTCTGTCGGGAATGGGACCGGCCTTTATCCCGGTCGATCCGTCCGCCGGCGAAACACCGGCGGGGATCAGCGCAGATCCAGCAGACCCTGGATGCGTTCCAGATTGCGCCGGACCTCCTGGACCTGGCGGATGCTGGCGCGGAACGCCGACAGCGAGGCGAAGCAGGGCGGCGGTTCGCGGCGGGAGCGCCTCAACTCGTGGCCCGCGTCCGGTTTCATCAGGTGCACCTCGCGGTTGAATGAACGGAATAACAGGAAGAGCGTCAGGCCGGGTGCCAGCAGGTCGGGTGGCATCAGGATCTGGATCTTTTCGAAGTCGGCCTTGGAAAAGAGCTGGGCCGGAAAGCCGGTGTCGGGCACGTCGGCCAGGCCTTCAAGCGCCTCGTCGCGGAACAGCCGGTCGGACACCTTCTCCTTCATGCCCCGCAGCGATGGCCCGCGCACGGCGAACACCGCCCCGCGGCCCGCGTTGGCGCGCAGGCGGGCCATGTCCCAGAACAGGTCCACCCGCCAGGGACAATGGGGTTCCAGGTGGAAGACGAACTTGCCCGAGGCTTCCAGGAAGCCGCGCAGGCTGGCCCCGCCCGCCGGCACGGGATCTTTGCTGCGGTAAATTTTCAGTTCGTCGTACGCGGTGGTCAGTTCGCGCAGGATGCCCCAGGTGTGGTCGCGGCTGCCTGCGTCCACGGCGACGATTTCGGCCCCGGGGATTTTGGCCGTGACGCGCCGGTGGGTTTCCTCCACCAGGTTCAGCACCGCGTCCTCGCAGTCAAGCAAAGGCAGCACCACGGAGACGGTGGACTTGTCGGCGTTGCGGTCCGTGGTCATGGGGCAGGCATCCGGATTTGATCTTGAGCGATCGCATTCTAACAGAAAGCGGCGGAACGGGAAAGTAGCCGTTGCATGACTCCGGCGGTTCCGCTATATTATGGCTCAGCCATCATTTGCGGCGACACCGGCCGGAAATTGCCGGCTGGGACTCGCAGGAGCGCCACCGTGCCGATCCGGACTCCCTTGCTGACCGTTGACCTGGTCATTCGAGTGGGCGACCCCCGGCGGATCGTGCTCATCCGCCGCCGCAATCCGCCGCCCGGTTGGGCGTTGCCCGGCGGCTTCGTGGACATCGGCGAAACCGTCGAGCACGCGGTTGTGCGCGAGGCGGCGGAGGAGACCGGACTCCAGGTTCAACTGGCCGGACTGCTGGGTGTCTACTCGGATCCGGCGCGCGATCCGCGGGGTCACACTGTCAGCGTCGTATTCGTCGGCGATGCCGACGGGCAGCCGCAGGGCGGCGACGATGCCGCGGCGGCTGCGGTGTACGCCCTCGACAAACTGCCCGAGCAGCTGGCGTTCGACCACGCCGCGATCCTCACCCATTATCGAAACCGGATGCGAGAGTTCGCCCGATGAAAAAGATCCTCATCATCTGCATGACCGTGGCCCTGCTGTTCCTGCTGATCAAGGTGATCGTTCTGCTGCTGCAGAACCGCTTTGTCTTTTTTCCATACAAGGAATATCCGCTGACTCCGGCGCAGGTGAGCCTGCCGGCGGAGGATGTGTTCTTCACCACCCGCGACGGCGTGCGGCTGCACGGCTGGTTCTTCGCCGGCGAGCCCGGGGCACCGGTGGTACTGTTTTTCCACGGCAACGGCGGCAACATCGGCTATTGCCTGGAGTTCGTCCAGCGGATGCGGCCCCTGGGCTGGAGTTGGTTTTTGCCCGACTACCGGGGCTACGGCCGCAGCGAGGGCCGGCCCACCGAGACGGGCCTGTACCGGGACGGCGAGGCCGCGCTGGCGGTCGTGCGGGAACGGTTCTGCCCGGAGCCGGAGCGCCTCGTGCTGTGGGGGTTTTCCATCGGCAACGTTCCGGCCACCTACCTGGCCAGCCGGGAAAAGGCCGGCTGCCTGGTGCTGGAGGCGCCCTTTTTCAACGCCGGGGCGATGGCGGCGGAAAACCCGCTGCTCCAGGTGCTCTTCTTCTTCTCGTCGCTGGAGCTGGACACATCGACCTACGTCCGGTCCTGCCAGCTGCCCAAGCTGTTCATCCATGGCACCCAGGACACGATCGTGCCCCTCGACCAGGGTCAGGCACTATTCCGCCTGGCACCGCCGCCCAAGGACTTCTACCCGGTGCCGGAGGCGGACCACAACAATATCTTCCTGGTGGGCGGCGACCCGTACCGCGAGACGGTGGCCCGGTTCGTGCGGTCCCACGTGGGTGCCGGCGGCAACCCGCAACCGTCAGGGGCGGCGCCATGATCTCCATCTCGCTGCGCTGGAAACTGATCCTGGTCACAAGCCTGCTCATCGCCCTGATCTTCTCGTTCAACGCCTACCAGTTCTACCGCATCCAGCGCCAGATTCTGGAGAACCAGATCCGGGAAAAAGTGGACGCGTACACCATGCTCTCGTCCCGGCCGCTTGTCGAGGCGTTCAACAACTACTTCCACAGCGGTTTCATCAAGTTCAAGGAGTTGCTGCTGGATATCCTGGTGTTGAGCCAGGATGTGCGCAAAATCGAGCTCATCGACGTCAACGGGGTGATCCTGTTCGACTCGGCGGAGATTCAAAAAACGTCCGTCGCTCCGGACAACCCCGCGGGACGCGTGATCACCGATCCGGACGTCCTGAACAAGATCCGCGGAATCGAAAAGAGCGTCGACTACCATGTCGCCACCGGCGACGGCGAGGTCATCGAGGTGATCTATCCCTTTGTGGAGGAGTGGGGGAAGCACAGCTACACTCTGCGGTACTCGTTCGGATACCAGGAGATGGAGCGGAGCCTGGCCCAGGTCACCCACCGCATGATCCAGTCGGCCGTGCTGTTTGTGCTCCTGGGCATCCTCGGCTCATTCTTCTTCGCCGTGGGCATCACCGGTCCCGTCAAGGACCTCGCCGCCGTGGCCCGTCAGGTGGGTGCCGGCAACCTGGACGTCCGGGTGCCGCCCGTGCGCACGCGGGACGAACTGGCGGGCCTGGCCAGCACGTTCGACTCCATGATTCAGAACCTGCGCACCACCATCAAGGAGAAGGACGAGTACGCCGGCGAATTGCACCGCCTCTACCTGGACATGGAGGAGAAGGTGCGCGAGCGCACGCGCGAGCTGGCCGAGAAAAACGAGCTGCTTCAGGGCGCCGTGCGGGAGGCGCAGGCCGCCGACCGGGCCAAGAGCGCATTCCTCGCCAGCATGTCCCACGAGTTGCGAACACCGCTCAATTCGATCATCGGCTTTTCCGGGGTTCTGCTGCAGGAGCTGTACGGCCCGCTCAACGAAAACGAACGCCGCGACATCACCACCATCTACAACAGCGCCCGTCACCTGCTGGGGCTCATCAACGACATCCTCGACATCTCCAAGATCGAGGCGGGGAAATTCGAGCTTATCGTCGAGCGGGTCAATCTCAAACCCATCCTCCACGCGGTGATCAACACCGGCTCGGGGCTGCTAAAAAACAAGCCCATCGAGCTTGGCTTGACCATCGACGAGCCGCTGCCCGACGTCATGGGGGATGCCGGGCGCATCCAGCAGGTACTGCTCAACCTGGTGAGCAACGCGATCAAATTCACCCGTAAGGGTCAGGTCACCATCTCGGCGGGTCCGGCCAGGCACGATCCGGCGTTCGTCAGTGTTTCGATCCGGGACACCGGCATCGGGATCAAAGCGGAGGACCTGCCCAAGATTTTCACCGAATTCGTGCAGTTGGAGAACCCCTCCGGCGACACGCAGTCGGGGACGGGGCTGGGCCTGTCCATCGCGCGCCGGTTTGTGGAGATCATGGGCGGCCGGTTGAGTGTGGACAGCCAGTGGACCGTCGGCTCCACTTTCACTTTCACCCTGCCGCGGGCCGGCGACGGGCCGGAGCCCCGCGCGTGAACCCGCGGTGCCGCCGGTTGCGCCGGGCGGCCCGGCGGATGATGGCTGGGGGATGACTACCGCGCCGGCCAGCCGTAGCGCGCCCGCAACTCCGTTTCTTTCTGTTCGAACACCCGCAGGCTGTCCTGGATGATCCGGTAGGCGTCGAAACGGCCCATGAACCGCTCCACCGTGACCTTGCGGTGTTCCAGCGCCTTGTAGTCCTCGAAGAAGCGTTGCAACTCCTGCAGCTTGTGGTCGGGCAGCTCGGCGATGTCGCGGTAATGCATGTACTCCGGATCGTTGGCGTGAATGGCGATGATCTTGTCGTCCTCCTCCTTCTCGTCCACCATCTGCATCACGCCGATGGCGCGGGCGTACAGGAGGGAGAGCGGGTGCACCGGTTCCTGGCCGAGCACGAGCACGTCGAGGGGATCGTCGTCGCCGAGGCAGTACGACTTCGGGATGAATCCGTAGTTGGCCGGATAGTGCACCGCCGAGTACAGCACCCGATCCACCCGCAGCAGGCCGGTGGCCTTGTCCATCTCGTATTTGTTCTTGGAGCCCTTGGGAATCTCTATCAGCGCGAAGAATTCCTTCGGTGTGTTTTCTCCGACGCCGACGTCAAACCATGGGTGTTTCATGGAGACTCCTGTCCGGCCGGGTGATTGCTTGCTCTTGTCGCCGCGGCGATGAGGGTATTATAGTAAAATGAAATCAACGACCGCAATCTCAACCCGGGGGTGTCACCATGACCATCGGGCGGATCCTCTTTGCCACCGACTTCAGCCGACACGCCCAGACCGCGTATTTGTACGCGCTGTCGCTGGCGCGGGCGCAGGGAGCCGGGCTGGACATCCTGCACGTCTGCTGCGAAGGAGACTGGAGCGAGGAAGACAGCGAGTCTTGCACGCGGATGAAAACCGAGCTCTCGGCCTACGCGGACGGGCAGATGGCGGCGTACCTGGCGCCGTTGAAGGAGTCGATCGCCGATATCCGCACCCACGTCGTGTTCGGCCGGCGGGCCTCTCAGGAGGTCGCCCGGTGCGCCGGCGAGTGGGGAGCGGACCTGGTGGTCGCGGGCAGCCGGGGCACCGGCGGGTTGAAGCGGTGGATCTACGGCTCCACCCTCGACCGGATGCTCAAGCTCCTCAGCCAGCCCGTCCTGTCAGTGACGGAGCAGCCGGATCTGGCGGTGGACCCGGCCGATCCGGCGACGTACGTCCGCTTCCAGCGGATCCTGGTGCCGGTGGACTTCTCCGAATGCTCCCTGTCGGCGGTGCGCATGGCGCGCGGGCTGGGCGCGCCCGCCGGCGCCGCCATTCACCTGCTGCACGTGCTGGAGGATGTCTTCCCCATCGGCTTCGACGTGGGGATGGTGGTCCCGTTCCCCAATTTCCACGAAGGGCGGCTGGCCGGCGCCCGGCAGCGGCTCCAGGCGGTGGCTGACGGCCTGGCCGATTACGCCGGCCCCGTGACCACCGAAGTCGTGCCGGGTGTTTCGGCGCTGGAAATCCTCGACCGCGCGCAGGAAGGCGCCAGCGACCTCATCGTGATGGGTCTCCACGGCCGTGACTTCACCGGCGAACGGTTCATCGGTGCCGTGACCGACAAGGTCATCCGCCACGCCGCCTGCCCGGTGGTGACCATGACCTGTCCGCTGGAAGGCCCTTGAATCGCCGGACCGGCTTGGGTATAGTGCCCCCTTTCGAGGAGGTGCCCCATGGCCGGACCCTGGCGGATCATTGTCGACGGCGCGCTCGGCGGGATCGAGAACATGGCCCGCGACGCTGCGGTGCTGGAGCAAACGGAAGCCGCCGATTCGCCCCAGACCACGCTGCGCTTCTACCAGTGGGACGTGCCCACCCTGAGTCTGGGCAACAAGCAGGACGTGACCCGCGCCGCCGACGCGGCGTTCTGCCGCGCCAACGGCGTGGCGATCGTCCGCCGGCCCACCGGCGGCGGGGCGGTGCTCCACCACCTGGAACTCACCTACAGCGTGGTTTCCAACGACCGGGACTGCTTTCCGGTTCAGCGCATTCTGGACATCTACCTGTGCGTCTCCCGGGCGCTGTGCCGCGGCCTGCGACTGCTGGGGGCGCCGGCGGAGATCCAGGGGCACGGCAGTCTGGCCCCGACGCGCACCGACAACTAC
>CALAMB010000114.1 GCA_937925645.1 uncultured Acidobacteriota bacterium | reverse complement strand
TCGGGCGCGGGGAGAGCGGCATCCGATAAATCGTGGAGATCCAACGGGCCGCGTTCGGCGAACGCGGCCTACGTTCGTACCGCGCGTTCGATGACCGCGCGCCGGCGAACCTTTCTTGACGGTTTGAGCGCAATCGGCCGCGCCGCATTCTCCTTGCGCCCCGTCAGGGCGCGGGACATTGCGGGATGAATCGCCCACCTGGGCCTGCGGCCCAGGCTATTGACCGCCGTCCCTCCGGGCCGGGCGCGTGCCGCAGAGGTCGATTATCGCTGCGGCTAGGCAGCATCACGCGATGCCGGATGATCGTGCCGTGGTCGAACTCACGGCCGGAGGCCGCGAGGTACTTTGATCGTGCCGAGGCCGAACTCGCGCGCGGAGCGCGCGAGGTGCCGGGCTACCGGGTCACCTTTCGAAACTTCAGCTTCTCCCTGACGTTCACGCCGTGCATGTCCAGGAAATTGCCGGCAAAGCTGAAGCTGTAGACGGCCACCTTGCCGTCCTGCCAACGCAGGTGGAAATGTCCGTCCTGCACCCACCAGGTGCCGTGCAAGGTCTGGCTGGCACTGCCGGTGCCGTACGGGGAGGTGCTCATCATGGGGCCTGAGGCGAATTGCCGGATGACGAAGGTGCCGTCGGGGTTGTACGTGTTTTCCTGCATCATCGTGTCGGCGGCCACCGTCGTGTGCAAGGCCCACGTGCCGAAAAACCGCGGATCCGGGTTGCCGCCTGCTGCGGCCGCCGGCTGCGGAGCAGCGGCCGGCTGTCCGCCGAAGACGGGCGTGATGAGACCGGCCAGCATCTCATCAGCGTTGAAATTGCCGAAGGTGGCTTGCGGGCCGTAGAAGAGCGCAAAGATGCCCAGCACGGCGCCCTGACCTTTCAGAAAGGCGCTCCAACTCTTGCCCAGAAACCGCGTGCCTTCGGAATCCAGACTCAGCTCCGACACGTGAATCTGCTCCATGGTGGCGTGCCGATAATCCTTCTCGAGCTTCAGACTCGGCAGGCTGGACGACCGGAGCTGGTCGATGGCCAGGCCGGCGAATTGACGGGAATCCTGGATCGTGGTAGTGGGAGGATAGGGGATCAGGAAAAAGATGTACCCTTCGCTGTCGGGCAGGCTGGACCGGGTGATCACGGCCGAGAGGACGGAGCTGGATTCATCAATGGCTTCGGATACGCTCCAGCCCTCGGGATATCCGATTTTCAGGGACGCATCTTTTTGAAAGGTATAGATCGAAAACCGGCTGACTTGTGGATACGTCGCCGCGGAAAGGACACAGAACACCGACACCAACACCCCTGCGATCCTGAGTGACCTCATCACTGCCTCCATTATTCCGGGTTGATGCATTCATTATAATTTTGCATCCCGGAAACGACAAGCTTGGATGCGCGGAACCTCCACCGGAAAAGATTCCGTTTTCCCAGAGGACACGTTCGAGGGGGATGGTCTCCCGGACGGCCCGGTTCTCCGGGACGGCGGTAGCCTTTTCGCCGAAACTGTATCAGCGGGATGATTCCGGGCGCGCCATGGGACAAGCCGTACCCGGAGACCGCCGTACCGCCCGGGCTACTTGAGGTTCCGGGCGCAGCGGAAGCCCACGTTGATGTAGGCGGTGCCGGGCCAGTCGCGGCCGCGGGACCAGACCGCGGCGTCGGCCAGCGGGTGGCGCCAGTCGCCGCCGCGCATGACGCGGAAGCGGCCGCTCGACGGACCCTGCGGATCCGCCGCGCCGGCGCCGAACGGCTTGTCGTCATACCAGTCGTGGACCCACTCGGCGACGTTGCCCGACAGATGGGCCAGGTCCAGCGCATTCCGCCCGCCGGGCAGGGCGGTGACGGGGACGGTGCCCAGGCGGTCCCCCTCGCTCGTGTTGGCGCGCGCCGGATCGGCCGGAGCGCCCCACGGATACGCCGCACCGGCCGCCAGACCGGCGCGGGCGGCCGCCTCCCACTCGGCCTCGGTGGGGAGCCGCTTGCCGGCCCAGCGGGCGTAGGCCGCGGCGTCGTCCCATGTCACCAGCACCACCGGATGGTGGTCGCGGCCTTCGGGGCAGCGGCCGTCTTTCCATCGGTATGGCTCGGCCAGGCGGAGGAACTCCTCGTAGCCATCCGACTTCCATTTGAACTTGCGCTGGTAGTACTCGAGCGGCTGGACGGCCGGGGCCGGACGGCCGGTGGCCCGGATGAACTTCAGGTACTGGGCGTTGGTCACCTCGAAGCGGTCCATGAGGAACGGGCTCACCCTGACCGGGATGCCGGCCGCGCCGGGCCGCTCGCCGAAGCGGAAGGCGCCGCCGGGCACGCGGACCATGTCCGTGGCAGGCGGTTCGCCCGCGGGCAGGTTCAGGGCGCCGGACACGTCGGGCCGCGCGTCGGGGAGCGGCGCCAGCAGGTCCAACTTCTCCGGCAACAGCGACGCGGCCCGGATCTCGTGACGCGTGAGCTTGCCGTCCACGTGGCCGAAACGGACCTTGGCTTTGATCTTCAGCGGGATGTAACGGCCGTCGGCGGATGACCAGACATAGAAATAATCGTCGGGATCCATCATGGTGCCGAACAGGTTCAGGATGTTGTACCGGTAGGCCGGAAGACGGCCGAGCACCGTGTCCAGCGTCTCTTTCCCCTCGTAGGTGACGGTGATCTTCTTGACCCGGCCCAGGTAGGATCCGTTCATATCGGCGGGAAAGCGCATGGCGCGGCCCAGTGTCCGCAGGGCCGGCATCATGGCCAGGGCGTCGGGCATGGGGGAGGGAAAACCGTAATGCAGCTCGTTGCGGGTGACGCGGACGCCGTCGGGCGTGCGGGAATACTCCTTGAGCCACATATGGCGCGTGTCGGGATAGAAAAACATCATCTGCTGGAGGTAATCCGGTCCCTCGCTCCGGATGCCCCAGACGTGGAGCCCCTGGAAGTCGCCGGGCTGGAAGTAGCTCTTGAAGTAGTCCTTCACCGGGAACCGGAAACCGGGCACCGACTCCGCCATCCCCTCGGCCACCCAGACCGGCCGGTCCTCGAACCGCCCCTCGCCGGCGAAGCGGAAGGTGAAATCGCCGGCTTCGATCGAGGGCAGCAGGGGCGACGCCTTCCACTTGAACCGAAAGGTGATGGTTTCCCCCACAGGGAACGGCAGGGGTTCCAGGGCGGTTTCGGCGCGAGCCGGCCGGGCGGGCCCCACCGCCACACCCAGGAGGAGGACACAACCGCAGAGGAGGAGCACACACCGTCCGGTCACTTTTCACCTCGATGAGGGGAGCTGATCTCTCCTCGTTCCGTTCATTCGTGCCCAGCAATTATCCACAAGATTTCCACAGAAAATGTGAACATTAAGTCTCACGCCCTATCTGTCCGATATAGATGAGGTATCATGGCTAAAAG
>CALAMB010000113.1 GCA_937925645.1 uncultured Acidobacteriota bacterium | reverse complement strand
AGGCACGAAGGGCACAAAGAATCCAATCCATTTGTCATTTGTCATTGATCAATTCGCATTTGTCATTGGACGTTTGAGAGTGGTGAATAGGGAAATGGGGGAATGGGGGAATGGGGGAATCGGTGAATGGGAGTAATTTATTGGTTATTGATGATTGCTTATATTTTATTGGCTATTTGGAGCCGAGTCGGATTTTGCCGGAGCCCATCCGAAGCCCGATTTCCGAAGTCCGATTTCCGATGTCCGATTTCCGATGTCCGATTTCCAAAGTCCGATATCCGAATTCCGATGTCTGATGTCCGACCTTCCAACCTTTCAACCTTCAAACTCTTGCGGGTCCACCGAACCCGAAGTATAATATTCACAAATATTCGGCTGAATTGTGATTTTTACGTCACGCGAATGCCAGGCCCCCATGATCGGCTGATTCAGGGGTGACGGGGCCGAAACCACCGGCCGCAAGGCCGGACCGACGCGAACCCATCACGCGCACAACGACCGAGGCGGGTACGGGTGGAGTGTCCCCGCTCCGCTGGCCTGCCCGCACCGCCGGACCCTCCCGCCGCTCCCGCCCCCATGGGACGATACGACCACCATTGGTTCCAAACCGACGGGCGCGGGCCGCCGCGGCGGCCCGGAAGGAGGGCGCGATGCAGACCGGGCGACAGGTTATCTGGATCGTGGTGTGGGCGGTCCTGCTGGCCGCATCGGCGGCCGCCGCCGATCAGTCCATCAGCGGCTTCGTCCGCGACGACTCGGGCGCCTTCGTCCCCGGCGCCGAGGTGACGCTGACGCACACCGGCATCGGCCTGGTGCGCCAGACGGCCACCGACGACCGCGGCTTCTACCTCTTCACGGCGATCCCCGTGGGCGGGTACACGCTGCGGGTGGACCTGGAGAGCTTCCTGCCGGTGACGGTCACCGGAATCGTCGTCGAGGTGGGGGACCGGAAGGACTTCCCGGTGACGCTGGAGGTGTTCGCCGTCAGCGTGGCCGTGGAGGTAAAGGCTGAGGTGGAGCAGGTGGAGCTGACCACTTCCCAGCTCGACACGGTGATAAGCGGGATCATGATCACCGACCTGCCCCTGAACGGCCGCAATCCCCTGGACCTGTACTTGCTGACCCCGGGCGTGGTGAACGGGTCGGCCAACGGCAACCGGACCCGGAGCAACAACTACATGCTGGACGGGATGGACAACAACTGGTTCCCCGGTTTCCAAGCGACCATCTATACCAACGTGGACGCCACGGCGGAGTTCCGAGTGGTGACGTCCAACCCGTCGGCGGAGTATGGGCGCGCCGGCGGGGCGGTCATCGACGTGGTCACCCGGAGCGGGACCAATGCCTTCCATGGCAACGCCTACTGGTTCCTGCGGGACGATCGCCTGGACGCGAAGACTTGGCAGGAGAACTTCTTCGGCGAGCCCAAGGGGGACTTCCGTCGCCAACAGTTCGGGGGGAGCCTGGGCGGGCCCGTCGTCCGCGATAATCTCTTCTTTTTCTTCAATGTCGAACGGCTCCTGCTCCGGATCAACACCATCACCATGGCCCTGGTGCCCACCCAGGCCTATCGCGACACGGTGACCAACCCGGACATCGCCCGGATCTTCGCGCAGTACTACCCCCTGCCCAACACCGATATCTCGACGTACATCGATGAAAACGATGTGGCCATCAATGGCTTTCACGCCTTCTCCGGCACGTTGCCTGCTGAAGAGTTGCAACTGATGGCCAAGGCGGACTGGCTCCCCTCCCCCGCCCACACCCTCAGCGCGAGGTTCTCCATGGACCCATGGTCCATGCACGGGCTGCCGGCGCTGCCCTCGTCCGACCTGGGTACCCTCTGGAGAGACTATTTCATCTATCAAGGGACGCTCGGTTGGACCTGGATCGTGTCGCCGGCCTGCGTGAACGACGTCCGGGTGGGGTACACCCGGGTCAGCGGCGAGGAGTGGTATGCCGGCACGGACCAGCCGACCCTGTCGTTTTCGGAGTGGGGATACTCGGGAGGAGACATCACGTATTTCACCGATTTCGGCAACGGAGGCAACGGCGTTGGAATAATAAACACGGGGACCTTCGAGTTCAAGGACACGCTGAGCTGGACAATGGGCGCCCACGCCATCAAGTTCGGCTTCGACTTCCTGGCCATGCAGAACAACAGCGTGATGGGTGCGAACCAGAATCCGGTCTACAATTTCGAGCAGTCGTTCGGCCCGGCTGGGCCGAACACGCTGGCCAACATCGCCGCCGGCCTGACCGGGGCGATGCGCCAGGGGCTCAACGGCAACGGCCGGGAGTTCATCCCGGGGCTGAGCGACGAGCGGGGCTGGCGGCACAAGGAGTACGACTTCTTCGTCCAGGACGACTGGCGGATCCGGCCGTACCTGACCCTGAACCTGGGGCTGCGCTACGAGTGGCAGCCCGCCCCGTACGAGGTCAACGGCCTCATGGCCAACATCGGGTCCGACGCGGTCGGCCAGGGCTACCACCTGCCCAACCCGGACAACTACTACGACCCGGCCAACTGGGACACTCAAACCGGCGCCCCCATCTGGGTGGGGCAGGGTGCCGAGTTCTATTTCCCGGGCGACGGCCGGCCCCTCTACGATGCGCCCAAGACCAACTTCGCCCCGCGGGCGGGCTTCTCCTGGGACCCCTTCGGGGACGGCAAGACGGCGGTGCGGGCGGGCTACGGCATCTCCTACGACCGGATAACCGACCTGGTGCTCTCCATGTTCCAGCTACAGTACCCGTTCTCCCTGTTTGGGTCTTATTCCCCCGCCGAGGGCGGCCACTCGGGGGTCTGGCCGGATGTGGCCTACTTCGGCAGCGGCCTGCCCGTCCCGGCCGTGGAGCTGCACCTGCCGCCGGAGACGTTCACCCAGACCCACATCTTCAACACGGACTGGCGCCAGCCGTACGTCCAGACCTGGAACGTGTCGGTGCAGCGGGAGCTGTGGCCGGGACACCTCCTGAGCGTGGCCTACGTGGGCAGCGCCGGCGTCCACCTGCTCACCCGGCGGGACATCAATCAGATGCGCCACCCGTCGCCGGAGCTGATCCAGTCCCTGGCCGACAACGGCCTCGGCACCGATTCGGTCCCCTGGTCCGTCAACCGGTACCAGCGCCAGAATACCCAGTTTGAAAGCATCTGGCTCATCGACTCCAACGCCCACTCCACCTACCACGGGCTGCAGGTGGAGTTCAGCCGGCGCTTCCAGGCCGGGTTGCAGTGCCAGGCCAACTGGACCTGGTCCAAGGCGCTGGACGACAACTCCGAGATCTCTCCGGGCAACGCCTACACCGACCCCTACGACCTGGCATACGACCGCGGCTACTCGGACAACGACATCCGCCACGTGGTGAACGCCAGCTTCATCTGGCAGCTCCCCGTGGGACCGGGCCGGCGGTGTGGCGGGTCGCTGTCGGGCTTTTGGGGCGCCCTGGCCGGCGGCTGGCAGGTCAACGGGATCTTCCAGGCCCGCACCGGCCCGCCGCTGACGGTCTATGCCCCGCGGGACACCCTGGGCGGCGTGGGGATGCCCCGGCCCAACGTGCTGAGCTACGACGTGAACGCGGAGGGCAACCGGGTGGGCCCCACGGCGGACAACTTCACCGACTGGGACGTGGACATCAACCTGATGACGCCCAAGGGGAACGCGTACCGCGGGGCCTTCCGCGGGGCGGGGTACTGGAACGTGGACTTCTCCATCCTCAAGGAAGTGCGGATGCCGTGGTTCGGCGCCGAGGAGTCGACGCTGCAGTTCCGCCTGGAGGCGTTCAACCTGTTCAACCACACCAACTACGGTGTGCCGGAACTGCGGCTGAACTACGAGACAATGGGGTACACGTACTACACCTTCGCCAACCGCCAGATCCAGTTGGGGATGAAATTCATCTTCTGAAAACGGGGATGGAAGGGAGATGGTTGATAGTTGATGGTTGATAGTTGATGGTTCGTGCTCGTAATCGTAATTCGTAATTCGTAATCGTAATTCGTAATCGTGATCGTAATCGAGGCTCGAGGCTCGAGGCTCGAGGCTCGAGACTCGAGGCTCGAGGCTCGAGACTCGAGGCTCGTTCCCGTAACGCGGACTTCGGAATTCGGACATCGGCGGCATCGCGCACAGCGCTTTGGATAGTGCGCAGCACCCTGGAGTGCGGCGGCTTGACGCCGCTTTGGATTCCGGAACGGTTTGTCGATTTGCGACGGCTGCAAAATATAAAGACGCTTCGCGTCGATCCAAAGCGCAGTCTAGCCTGCGTACTCCAGAGCGCTCGCGCGCTATCCAAAGACGCGTTCCGCGTCGATCCAAAGCGCGGCTGCGCAAATTTTTTTCGCAAAAACCTGAACACTCGCCGACTCATCCGTTAATTAATTCAGAAGCCGCATGATTCCATTCCTCAGGAGGCCGAGATGAGCCACTGGCCCCACGCACCCGTCCACCGTCTCGTCGAGAAGGGCACGTTCATCGTTACGGGCGGAACCTATCTCAAGCACCATTTTCTCAACACACCCGCCAAGCGCACCTGGGTGCAGGACTGCCTCTTCGAGCTGGCCGATGCCTACAACTGGCTGCTCCAGGCCTGGTCCATCCTGATCAACCACTATCATTTCGTCGCCCTCTCGCCCAGCGATCCAAGCAACCTGGAGGTTTTTCTCGGCCAACTCCACACCTGCACGGCCGAGCACCTCAACCGGCTGGACGGCACGCCCGGCCGCCGCGTCTGGTACCAGTCCTGGGACACCGCCATCACCTATCAGACGTCCTACTTCGCCCGGTTGCGCTACGTGCATGAGAATCCCGTGCACCACGGGCTGGTGCGGACGGCCACCGCGTACCCGTGGTGCTCGGCGGGGTGGTTCGAACGCACCGCCAGCCGGGCGTTCCAGCACACCGTGGCCAGTTTCAAGATCGACCGGGTGAAAGTGTACGATGATTTTTAGACGTCGGAGATCTCGCCTTCGCGCGGAGCGCTTTGGATAGTGCGCAGCACCCTGGAGTGCGGCGGCTCGACGCCGATTTGGATAGTGCGCAGCACCCTGGAGTGCGGCGGCTCGACGCCGATTTGGATTCCGGAACGCTTTGTCGATTTGCGACGGCTGCAAAATACAAAGACGCGTTCCGCGTCAATCCAAAGCGCAGTCGAGCCTGCGCACTCCAGAGCGCTTCGCGCGCTATCCAAAGACGCGTTCCGCGTCGATCCAAAGCGCAGTCGAGCCTGCGCACTCCAGAGCGCTCGCGCGCTATCCAAAGACGCGTTCCGCGTCGATCCAAAGCGC
>CALAMB010000112.1 GCA_937925645.1 uncultured Acidobacteriota bacterium | reverse complement strand
TTCTGCAACTTCGCCGTCACCCTGGACGGCAAGATCGCCGCCGCCGACCGGTCCGGCGCCGGGTTCTCCTCGCGCGAGGACCGCCGGCGGATGGACGCCGTTCGCGCAAGGGCCGACCTGATCGTGGTGGGGGCCGAAACGGTCCGGCGCGATGATCCCCCCTTTCACGTGCGGGACGCGGCGCTCGCCGCCGCGCGCGAGGCGGCGGGGCGCCCCGCCACCCCCGACCTGTGCGTGCTGAGCCGCAACGGCCGACTGGACCCCGGCCTGAAGATCTTCCACCAGACGCGTCACCGGGTCCTGGTGGCCACGCCGGCGCCGTTCGCCGCGCCGCCGGGCGCCCGGGCGGACGTCGTCCGCCTGCCGGTGGCGGATCCGCCCGCCGTCGAGCCGTTCCTGGCGGAACTGTCGGCCCGCGGCTACCGGGAAATCCTCGTTGAGGGAGGCGGCCGGGTCAACGCGCTGTTCTTCGAGGCCGACGCGGTGGACGAGGTGTATTTCACCCTGTGCCCCGTGGTTCTCGGCGGGACGACGGCGCCCACGCCCGTGGACGGGGCCGGCCTGCCGGAGACGGTTCGGACGCGCCTGGCGCTCCTGTCCGTGGACCGGGCGGGGGACGAGCTGTTCCTGCACTATCGGGTGAAACGGGCGCCGCGTTGACGGCGCCGGGCGGAAAGACGAACGCCGGTCCGCTGGACGGTCCGGCGTGCGGTCTGCCGATCGGTTGCGGGGCGGCGCGCTATTCTGGCGACGGCGCGGCGGGCGGCGGCGGCGTGGCGGACGGCGGTCGCTGGTTGATGGCGACCATCACCCGGTAATAGACCCGGACCGGCTGGCCCTTGAGAGTGGCCGGCTGGTAGCGCCAGGTATCCAGGATGTTCCGCTCCACGAGGCGGTCCACCGCCGGAGTCACGCTGCTGATGACATGGAAATCGGCGGGCACGCCCTGCTCGTCGATGGTGAAGCGGGCCTTCACCACGCCCTTGACCTCGGCCAGCTCGGGCGGGATCTCCACGTCCGGCGTGGCCAGCGGCAGCGGGGCCATCAGGTCTTTCTCGGACAGCTCGTACACGACGGCCGGCTGTTCCGGCTTCGGCTCGCCCGTGTCCCGCATCGCCACCGGCATGCCCGGATAGTCGTGGCTCAGGAAGTAGGCGTGTTCGCGCAGGTCGGGATCCGCCGGGTTGTAGCCGCGGGCGGCGACGTAACGCAATCCGTCCAGAATCACGTTGAGGCGGTAGATGTCGGCATTGACCGCCAGCCGGTGGATATCGGCGGCCCCGGTCAACTGGGCCTGACGCTCTTTCTGGAGCGCCGCATATTTCTGGATCTCGGCGTTGACGAAGGCGGGATCCTGCAGCTGCGCCCGGCTGTACTGCGGCCAGGCGGTGATGGCGCTGACCGATCCGCCCAGAACCAGAACCAGTAGGGAAACGGTCACCACGAATCGAATCGTCTTCACGACCATACCGGTTGCTCCTGGGGATAAAATTGCTTTTATTATAGACGGGCGGCTGTTTCCGTCAAAGATTTTTCACGCGCCGGTGAAACCTTTGGGCGATAATGCGTGCAGCGCCCGGGCCGGCGCTTCGGAGTGAGCATGAGCGACATCGAGCAACCCCAGGTCATGGCCGAGCCGCCGGGCGGCGCCGGCAGGCCGCCGGCGGAGCCGGCCGGGACGGCGGCGCCGTCGTCCGCACCGCCGGCCGTCTCGGCACCGGTCCTCACCGCGCCTCAGGCCATGGGACGGCCGCTGGCGTTGCTGGAAGTGGTGCTCATCTCGGGGATCCTGACCGACCTCTTCGCGGCGCTGGCGGCCGGCTGGCTCACCGGGCTGCCCCGCACCGAGCTGCTGCGCCGGCCGGTGGGGCTGTTCACCTACCTGATGCTGAGCACCGTCTTGTTGCTGGTCGTGTACGTGCTGTGCCAGCGGGCCCGCCGGGAGGAGCCGGCGCTCCGGATCGCCATCCGCCCCGCCGGCGGGTGGGCGCGGGAGACGCTCGTGGCGCTGGCGACCCTGCCCGCGCTCTTTGCCACCATGTTCGTGGGCGAGCTGCTGATTCGCCTCGTCGCACCCGGCGCGATTCCGCCCGTCAACCCGGTGCTGGCGATGATCCGGACGCCCGGCGACCTGGCGCTCATGCTCACCAGCGGGGTGATCGCCGGGGGCGTGCGCGAGGAGCTGCAGCGGGCCTTCATCGTCCGGCGCTCCGCGGTCTACTTTTGGACGCCGTGGCTCGGGCTGCTGCTCTGGAGCGTCCTGTTCGGGCTGGCCCACCAGCCGCAGGGCGTCGCCGCGGTCTTCATCACCGCGCTGCTGGGGCTGGAGTTCGGCGTGCTCTACCTGTGGCGGCGCAATGTGTTCGCGCCCTTCCTGAGCCACGCGCTGTTTAACGTGATCGTGCTGATGCTATACTGGACCACCAAATAGCCCCGCGCGGCGGGCGTCCGCGGCCGGACGCCCGGGTCCGCGACCCAGCCTGGAGGAATCAACATGGAACTGAAAACCGTCGCCATCGAAATCCCCGAGGGGTGCAACGTCATCGTGGGGCAGTCCCATTTCATCAAGACCGTCGAGGACCTGTACGAGGCGATGGTCACCGCGGTGCCCGGGGTGAAGTTCGGGATCGCCTTCTGCGAGGCGTCGGGGGAGTGCCTCATCCGCTGGGACGGCACCGACGATGACCTGACCCAGGCGGCCATCCGCAACGCCCGGGCCCTGGCGGCCGGGCACACGTTCGTGGTGCTGATGCGGGACGCCTACCCCATCAACGTCCTGCCGCGGATCCGGGCGACCCACGAGGTGGTCAACATCTTCGCCGCCACCGCCAATCCGCTGCAGGTCATCGTGGCCGAGTCGGCGCAGGGGCGCGGCGTGGTGGGCGTGATCGACGGCCTGCCCCCCAGGGGGGTCGAGGACGCCGGCCACCGGCAGTGGCGGCTGGATTTCCTCCGCCAGATCGGCTACAAGCGCTAGAGCCGGCGGCCGTAGCGGCCCATGAGCTGGGCCGAGGCGAGCACGCGTCCGCCCATGGCCTTCTCCAGGTCCCGGACGGTGCAGCCGGCGGGCAGGTCCAGCATTTCCGACAGCGCGAACAGCTTGAAGTAATACCGGTGCGCCGGCCCGTGGGGCGGACACGGCCCGCCGTAGCCCACGCGCCGGAAGCTGTTGACGCCCTGCCGCGCGCCGTCGGGCAGCTCGCCGGTCTTGGCCACGTTCTCCGGCAGGCTGGTGGCGCCGGCCGGGATGTTGAACATCACCCAGTGCACCCAGGTGCCCATGGGCGCGTCGGGGTCGTCGCACAGCAGGGCGAAGCTC
>CALAMB010000111.1 GCA_937925645.1 uncultured Acidobacteriota bacterium | reverse complement strand
ACTCACCGATTCACATCAGTTCGCCGGCGCCTCCCCGATGGTGACGATCCGGGGCGGATGGGTCAGCGGCGGGCGCCGCCGGGCCGGCGATCGTCCCACCAGCGACCGGAGCCAGCCGGCCTCGCGCCGCAGCCGTTCGATGTCCGGCAATGCCGCCCGCGCGCTTTGCGCGCCGAGCGCCACCACCTCGTCCAGCGACTGGAACGCCAACCAGTGCACGTCTTCCAGATCCGGCTTCAGGCAGAGGTCCGCCGACGCGGTCTGCAGGTCCTCCAGCCGGTGGGTGGCGATGCCGTCGGCCCGCAGGATGATGTCCAGGCCGTGCTGCCAATCCACCGTGGGCGGCGGCTCCCGGGACACCCGTACCGCCAGCGCCAGGTCCGCCCCCAGCGCCCACGCGCCGCTCACCGGCGTCTTGTCCACCCAGCCGCCGTCGAAGAGCAGCCGCTCGCCGTCCGCCACCGGGCTGTACAGGCCCGGCACGGCGCAACTGGCCATGACCGCCCGGCGGACCGGTCCGCCGGCGATGAGCACCGCCTCGCCGGTGTGCAGGTCGCCGGCCATGCAGGCGAACGGGATCCGCAGCTCCTCGATGCGAACGTCGGGCAGCAGCTCGGCGATGGCGCGGGCGTACTCATCCTCGGACACCAGCGACCGGCTGACCAGGGTCTTGCCGATGGCCATCCCCTTGAAAATGAACTGGCGGAGCTGGGCCAGCAGGCCGTCGGCCGCCCCCGGCTCGATGCGCATGAACCGGTGGTAGGTCTTGGAGTCATAGCTCGGGGAATCGAGATACCGGCGCACGTGCGCCAGCACCTCTCCGGCCGATTCATGGTGCGCGTACATGGCCCCCAAGAGGGCGCCGATGCTGGTGCCCACCACCAGATCCGGCCGCAGTCGGGCCTCCTCCAGCACCTGCAGCACCCCGATATGGGCCAGCCCCCGGGCGGCCCCGCCGCCGAGCACCACCGCCAGCTTGCGCCGGGCCATCACCACCTCCCGCCGTGTCCGCCGTCAGCCATGACGGCGCCGCGTCCCCTTCAGCATAAGGCCGTCGTGAAACAGGATCAAGCCCGGAATCGGCGATCCCGGCCGCGGCCGCCGCTCTCCCGTTGACATCGTGTGGACGACGACTGATCCGCCACCGCGGATTTTTCGTATACACCGGCATGGACCGCATCCAATCCATCAACCAGTTGCTGGCGGCTGAGGCGCCCTTCGCGAACCGGACCGTCGTCGACGTCGGCTGCGGCGCCGGCGACCTGGCTCGCTGGCTTGCCGGCCAGGGGGCCCGCGTGGTGGGGCTCGACGTCCCCACCCTGCTGGCCCGGGCCGTTGCGGCGACACGCGACGGTGCAATCCGTTACGTGGCGGGTGTGGGCGAAGCGATGCCACTGGCCGCCGCCATCGCCGACCGGGTGGTGTTCGCCGCCAGCCTGCACCATGTGCCGCCGGCGCGGATGGCCGACGCCATAGGCGAGGCCGCGCGCGTGCTCAAGTCCGCCGGCCGGGCCCTGTTCATCGAACCGGTGAAGCGGCCGGGCGCCTACACCGACATCACCCATCTGTACGAGGACGAAACCGCGCTGCTGCGGGAAGCGGCCGCGGCGCTCCGGTCCGCCCCCGGCGCCGGATGGCGCCGGGTCGCGGAACGCCTCGGCTACGTGGAGCGATCGTTTCGGGACTACGAGGGGCTCATGGGCGTCTTCGTGCCGGAAGAGGAACGCCGCCGCGAGATCCTCGCCCGGGCGCGGGCGGTGACCGCCGCGCGGGCCGCCGCGGCGGGCGTGGCGTTCGAAGATTTCCGCTACCGGTCCGTCGTCCGGTTCACCGTTTTGGAAAAGGTCCAATCATCCTGATCGCCGGAGGCAACCGTTGAAAACCATCGGGCTCGTGGGCGGGACAAGTTGGGTATCCACCCTGGAGTATTACCGCTTGATCAACGAGGGCGTCAACGCGCGCCTCGGGGGGCTGGCAGCGGCGCGCTGCATCATCTACTCGTTCAACTTCGCCGACATCGCCCGGCTCAAGGCAGGGGATCCGGAGCAGCGCCGCGTCCGGCCGCTGGTGGTGGATGCCGCCCGGCGCCTGGAGGCGGCCGGCGCCGACGGCCTGGTGCTGTGCGCCAACACGCTGCACCTGTTCGCCAACTCGGTGTCCGACGCGGTGGCCGTACCCGTCATCCACATCGCCGACGCGGTAGCCGCCACTGTCCGCGCCGCCGGGCTGGCCACCGTCGGTTTGCTTGGCACCCGGGCCACCCTGGAGCTGGATTTCTACACGCGCCGGCTGGCGGCGGCCGGGATCACTGCCCTGATTCCGGAATCAGCCGACCGGCAGTTCATGGACGACGCCATCATGTCCGAAATGGTCCGCGGCGTCTTCCGGCCTGAGGTCAAACAGCGGTTCCTCGACATCATCGCCGCGCTGGTGACCCGCGGCGCCGAGGGCGTCGTGCTAGGCTGCACCGAGATCCCGCTACTGCTGGACGGCGCCGGCGCGTCCGTGCCGCTGTTTGACACGCTGGCCATCCACGCCCGCTCCGCGGTGGCCTTCGCGGTGGGAGAGATGGCGAGTCGGTGAATCGGTGAATCGGTGAATCGGTGAATCGGTGAGTCGGGAGACGGGAGACGGGAGAGGCATTCCGATCAGCCATCAGCCACCAACTATCAACTGGCGGCGAACCTGCGAACTTTCGAACTTTCAAACCTGTGAACCTGTGATCGATCACGATCACGATTACTCAGTTACTCCCGCTTTTCTGCCAATTCTTGGCAGGATTTTCGCCGCGCCATCGGACGGGTTGCCCACCCCATCATCGACCGGCACTGTCTCCGCATTCACGACGAAAATAGACTTGTATGATGGATGTCGAAGGGGGGCACCTCCCATTTA
>CALAMB010000110.1 GCA_937925645.1 uncultured Acidobacteriota bacterium | reverse complement strand
CCGGTCCCGCCGCACGAGTGGTCAACGACGGTAGCGGCTGAAGATGTCCCAGCCGGGGTAGTGGGCAGTCTTGCCGAGTTGCTCCTCGATGCGGAGCAGTTGGTTGTACTTCGCGATCCGGTCGGTGCGGCTGGCGGAGCCGGTTTTGATCATGCCGACGCCGGTGGCCACCGCCAGGTCGGCGATGAATGTGTCCTCGGTTTCGCCGCTGCGGTGCGAGATCACCGCGGTGTAGCCGCTCCGGCGCGCCAGCTCGATGGTGTCGAGCGTCTCGCTGACGGTGCCGATCTGGTTCAGCTTGATCAGGATGGAGTTGGCCACGCCCAGCTCGATGCCGCGGCTCAGTCGCTCGGTGTTGGTGACGAACAGGTCGTCGCCCACGAGCTGGATCCGGTCGCCCATGGCGTCGGTGGCGAGCTTCCAGCCATCCCAGTCCTCCTCGGCCAGGCCGTCCTCGATGGAGTAGATGGGATACTTGCCGATCCACGCCTCGAAAAACGCCACCATCTCCTTGGCGGAGCGTTTGGAGCCGTCCGATTTCTTGAAGACGTACTGGCCGTTCTCGAAGTACTCGCTGGCGGCCGGGTCCAGCGCCAGGACGATGTCCTCGCCCGCCTTGTAGCCGGCCTTCTCGATGGCCTCCAGAATGACGGTGAGCGCCTCTTCGTTGGATGCCAGGTTGGGGGCGAATCCGCCCTCGTCACCCACGTTGGTGTTGAGCTTGCGCTTTTTGAGCACGCCCTTGAGCGCGTGGAAGGTCTCAACGCCCATGCGCAGGCCGTCGTAGAAGGACGGCGCGCCCACGGGCATGATCATGAACTCCTGGAGGTCCACACTGTTGTCGGCGTGGCTGCCGCCGTTCAGGATGTTCATCATGGGCACGGGGAGCGTGTGGGCGTTGGCCCCGCCCAGGTAGCGGTAAAGCGGCTCACCGAGGTATTCGGCGGCGGCCCGGGCCGTCGCCATGGACACCGCCAGGATGGCGTTGGCGCCCAGGGTGCCCTTGTTGGGGGTCCCGTCCAGCTCCAGCAGCGCCTCGTCCACCAGCCGCTGGTCCAGCGCGTTGAGCCCCTCGAGGGCCTCGGCGATGGTGTTGTTCACGTTCTCCACCGCCTTGAGCACGCCCTTGCCGCCGTACCAGGTGGCGTCGGTGTCGCGCAGTTCCAGCGCCTCGAACTGGCCGGTGGACGCGCCGGACGGCACGATGGCGCGGCCCATGGCGCCCGACTCCAGGACGACCTCTGCCTCGACGGTGGGGTTGCCCCGGGAGTCCAGCACCTGGCGGGCGCCGATGAAATCGATATAGCTCATGAATCCTCCTCGGTATGGTTGAATGATTTTCGGATCGGGATCAGCCGCGCGGCTTGCCGTGGATGGCCTGGATGCAGGTGATGGCCACGGCGTTGACGATGTCCTCGGCCGAACAGCCGCGGGATAGATCGTTGCCTGGCCGGTCCAGTCCCTGCAGGATCGGGCCGATGGCCTCGGCGCCGGCGAGCCGCTGGGTCAGCTTGTAGGCGATGTTGCCGGCGTTCAGGTCGGGGAACACGAGCACGTTGGCCTGGCCGGCCACCGGCGAGCCGGGGGCCTTGCTGGCGCCCACCTTGGGGACCAGGGCCGCGTCGACCTGCATCTCGCCGTCCACCAGCAGGTCCGGCCGGCGGGCCTGGACGTACCGGGTGGCTTCGACCACCTTGTCCACCAGCGGATCGGTGGCGCTGCCTTTGGTGGAGAACGAGAGCATCGCCACGCGGGGCGTGTCCTCGAGGAACATCCGGCACGAGTCCGCGGCGGCGATGGCGATGTCGGCCAGCTGGCTGGCGTTGGGGTTGGGCACCACGCCGCAGTCGGTGTAGATGAACGAGCCGTTGGTGCCGTACTCCGTCTTCGGCGTGACCATCAGGAAAAACGACGAGGCGATGGACATCCCCGGCCGCAGGCCGATGCACAGGATGGCCGCCCGCACCGTGTGGGCGGTGGTGTTGGTGGCGCCGGCCACCGAGCCGTCGGCCAGTCCGTCGCGGACCATCAGATCGGCGAAGAAGAGCGGATCCTCGATGGTCTGGTACGCCTCTTCCAGGGTCATGCCCTTGGCCTTGCGCCGGTCGTAGAGGAGTTCGGCGGCCCGCTTGCGCAGCTTGTCGTCGGCCATGGAGATGATGGGCACGCCGGTGATGTCCACGCCGGCGGCCTGGGCCGCGGCCTGGACCTTGTCCGGGTGGCCCACCAGACTCACTCGGGCGAATCCGCGGGCCAGCACGTCCACGGCTGCCCGGAGGGTGCGGGGATCCTCGGCCTCGGGCAGCAGGATATGCTGCACCGACTCGGCCGCCCGATGCCTGATGTGCTCCAGAATCTGCATGGCAACCTGCCTGTTGAAGATAATGAAAAACCGGTACAAAATATCATACCACGCCCGGCGCTGAAAGGATTCTGTTGATCTTCACCTCGCCATGGAATAAAATCTCTACCGACTGTGAAACATTCGTTGATGCCCGGTATCTTGACACGCGTACATTATGCTTAGGAGGTCTTACATGAAGCGCATGGTTATCGTCGGCCTGGCTCTGCTGGTGCTCGCGTTGCCGCTCATGGCCGCTCACGCTTTCGTCGGCCCTGAGAAATGCAAGATGTGCCACAAGGTCGAGTACACTTCCTGGCAGGCCACCAAGCACGCCAAGGCGTGGAACTCGCTGAAACCGGCCGAACAGACCGACGCCAAGTGCTCGGGCTGTCATTCCACCGATCTGCCCAAGCTGACCGGCGTCAGCTGCGAGGCGTGCCACGGCGCCGGCGGCGACTACTGGAAGATGAGCGTCATGAAGGACCAGAAGCTGGCCATCCAAAACGGCCTGATCCTGCCCACGAAGGAAGTCTGCGAGAAGTGCCACAACAAGAAGAGTCCCACCTTCAAGGGCTTCGACTACGCGAAGAGCAAGGGCCTGGTCCACGACGTGAAGAAGAA